>CAIMUD010000112.1 GCA_903844585.1 uncultured Actinomycetes bacterium
ATTTCTAACTGACTCAGAAATTAGCTTGCTTTCAATAGGTGCAACATCTGGCTGACCAAGTGTTACATCTCCTCCACGCGCAACATAAAAGTTGAGAGCGTAATCATTCTTATCTTGCACCCTAAGAACAACAGTTTTTGCATCACGTTCTACTGCAAGAAATGCGGGTAAGACTTCTGGAGCGCCAGATTGCACTGGTGAAACCGCTCCTTGAGTCGTAACCCATCCGATTGTTGCAAAACCATAAATTCCACTTACTAAAAGAAGTAGCGCAGCAGCGAAGTGTCTGAAATTCACATGGGTTTCAACAAGAGTTTCACGAAGTTTATCGAGCATGATGACGCCTGAAATCACAGCAAGCGCCGTTGCTATAGCTAAAAGCGTGCCAGAGTAGATTGCTTCAGAAGCAGAACTCCCATTTCCGTTAATTGAAATTGCTGAAAATAACGTTGCTACCAAAAGAATGGCAATGCCAATCTCGGCAAACTGGCGAGCCTTTGTTACTGAAAAGAGCGCAATGACAAGAACGAAAATTAGCGGACTGATATTCCACCAAGGAAGGGCACCTGGGCCTCCGGGGTTTCCAAGGATTGCATAATTTGGTCCACCTCCTGGAATTGCATAACCAGCATCAAGGAAAAAGCGATGTGGATGAATCAGTAATTCAAAACTCCAGGGCATATTTATTAAGAATGCTGTTGTAAGAACCGCCATTCGGCGTATTGATCTCCACACGAATAAGGGTTCTTTGTAGTTTCGATTAAAAAATAAGAAATCCCTGATAACCGCGTATCCCATTATTCCAAGAAGAGCTATAAAAATTTGTGGTGCGAATGCAAATGCAAAACCGAGTACAAAAGAGACTTGAAATATTCTTCTCCAAGACGCGCGTTCAATCTCATACCAATTTGTAGACCATTTAAAAATAATTGGTAGTAATCCCATTACTACCAGCACGCCAAAGCGACCTGTGTTACTTGCAGAAATGGAAATTGGCGAAATTGCATAAAGAGCTGCAGAGAGGGCAGATAGCCATCGCTTCTCTGTAAATTTTCTCAACAGCGAGTAGGCAGATACAGCAATAAGTAGAGGCGCGATGATAAAAAATATTGTAAAAAGGAGCGGGACATTTCCTAGAGTCAATATTGAAGCGAAAGCAATGTAGGCAATCCATGGCGGAGTCGCATGAGTCGAACCCATGCCCACGTTATGCCAGCCAGAAAAATATGCGCTCCAAAGATCACTTGCTCCATGCAACTGAGCAGGAAGTGATCCCCCTGAAAGAGAACCAAATCGATGCCTCGACCATGCAAGAGAAGTGATTGTCAGCCCCGTGAAAATTAGGAACAGCGGACGCTTAAATAAAATCCACCACGTACTTTTTGACTGAGGTTCAAGTAAGTCCTCATCATCAAGTGCTACTTCCTTCTTAGGCGCACTTACTTGATCAACGGTGTGGTCTGGAAAAATTTGTAAGCGTATCCATTCGAGCGCTCGAGCCATATTCGCGCGAATTTGAGATAGTCGCGGCGGAATAAAATGAGCAACAATCCGTGGTGAAACTAGACGATGCTTTTTGCGAAACTTGCGAGCTGCAATTAATTCGTTTGGTCTAAATAAAAGTGAACCAATCGCAAGAATCTCATCACTTGCATAGCCTGGAAGTTTTGCAAAAAGATAGCCAACGGAACGAAGAGTAGCTCCGGTCAAAATCTGAAGTCCTAAAAGTGGAAGCATCCACCACGATGAATTGGCGAGTAATACGTACGCGGCATTGCGTCTATCAAGTAATCGTGGCCTATGTAAGAAAGCACCTTGCACATCTACAGACCGACGCTCTGAAGCTGAAGCTTCTGCGTGATAGGCGATTGCATCAGTAACTGCGATGACGGTATGTCCTGCAACCCGCACTCGCCACCCAAAATCTATGTCGTCTCTAAATAGTTCTAGATTTGGATCGAATCCATCCAGCTCCTCGAAAACATCTCGGCGTATTAGAGCTCCGGCTGTACTAACTGAAAGAACATCGTGAATTCCATCTCGTTGCCCTTGATCGTATTCGGATGGTTCAAGGCCAGTCCATCTCGCACCATTTGCTGTAATGCTGATACCGACTTCAAGTAAATGTGAATGGTCATGCCAACCTAAAAGTTTCGGTCCGGCCATAACTACGCTTGGTCTGTCTTCTAGCGCATCAACCAGCGAACAAAGAGCTTTATTGTGCGGTGCGAGATCATCATGAATAATCCATAACCATTCCTGAATATCTTGCGATTTGTTGTACTCAATATCTAATTCAGGAAGTGTCGAGACTGCATAGGCGACTGCTTGCCCAAAGCCTGCATCTCTATCAAGTGAAAGTACGGGAATGCGAGCGCCCTTTAATAATTTAACTGATGAATCTTGGGAACCAGTATCGACAGCAATTAAAGAATCAACTTTACGTTTCTGTGATGCGATCGCTGCAACGACTTCTGGTAACCACGTAGCACCATCATGTACAACAAGGATCGCAGTGACGCGATGCGATGTCATAAGAGTTACGCTGGGCGGCGCTTCAAACGGCGGCGCTCACGTTCAGAGAGTCCGCCCCAAATTCCAAAGCGCTCATCGTGTGCGAGCGCATATTCCAAGCACTCTTGACGAACATCGCATGAAAGACATACGCGCTTTGCTTCGCGAGTTGATCCACCTTTTTCTGGGAAAAAAGCTTCGGGATCTGTCTCAGCGCAGAGTGCGCGTTCTTGCCAGGAAAGCTCCATGCTCTCGCCGTTTGCTAATTGAATTGTCGGTCCAGCAGTAGGGGCTGATGGCTTTCCATTTGATGTTGCTTCTGGGCGGATTGGCATTGGCTTATCTCCTTGCAGACCTTGGTCAAGCCTTGAGTAAGTGGCCCATTCCGGTGAATGGGGCGCGCTAGAAACGAATTACACGCTTGTAATACGTTTATGTCAAGCCCGCAAGGAGGGCAATTGAGCGCAATTCTGGGGCTAGTAGGGGGATTTATGACAAAGTTATGGGGGAAAAGGCGTTTTTGGATAAATAATGGCTAAAAATTTCGGCGCCTTGGCCAACTATTGCACCTGGCGCAATGAATGAGTGCGAGATGGATGCACCGCTTTCAATTCTCACATCGTCGCAAATAATTGAGTCATCGATTGTGACCCCTTGGCCTATATGGCACCTGGAGCCGATTGAAGTTCCCCCAGAAATCTTGCATCCATCGCCGATCGTGGAGTCATGGCCAACTTTAAATTCTGCGCCGACTGCATCTCTAGAACCCTTAAAGAGCGCTGCGGGTGTTCCAACATCAAGCCAATATGACTGCTCTTTATAGCCAAATACGGGTCGTCCACTTGCTACTAATGAAGGAAATGTTTCGCGCTCGACGCTTACAACTTTTCCGAGCGGGATTTGATCAATGACGTCGCGATTAAAAACATAACAGCCAGCGTTAATCGAATTAGTTACGGGATTATGCATCTTCTCTAAGAACGCTGTTACTCGGCCATCGGCCTCAGTCGGCACACAACCAAATGCGCGTGCATCTTCTACTGAAATTAAATGCAAAGTTGCATCTGCCTTCTTTTCTTCATGGAATTTAACCTGTGACGCAATACTGTGGTGGCTGAGAACATCACCATTAAAAATCACGACGTTTTCACTGCTTTGCAAAAGCTCTGCAGCATTTCTTATTGCTCCACCGGTGCCAAGTGGTTCTTTTTCAACAGCATAAAGTAGCTTCATCCCCCACTTTGATCCATCGCCAAAATACGGCGTAAAGATTTCAGAGAGATACGAAGTCGCAAGAACGACCGTTGTTATTCCAGCTTTCTTCGCTGCGAGAATTTGGTGCTCAGTTACTGGAATTCCGGCGATAGGTAACATTGGTTTTGGAGTTTCGTCGGTGAGGGGTTTAAGGCGCGTGCCAAAACCGCCAACCAGAAGGATCCCCGATGTCATTTGCTAGAAGCCTTCTCTATTCGCGCAGCGGCGCTATTTATTTGCTCATCGGTTGCTGTCATTGCAATACGGATATGAGAAGCGCCTTTTTCTCCGTAAAATACTCCTGGTGTAGCAATGATTCCAATTTCCGATAACCATTTAACTGAATCCCAAGAGCTCTCATTGCGTGTGCACCAGATGTATAAACCAGCAGCACTCTCTTCAATCCTGAAACCCGCTTTGGCAAGTGCGGGTGAAAGAGTTGATCTCCTTGCGTTGTATTTGGCACGCTGCTGTGCCACATGTTTCTCATCGCTAAGGGCTGCAATCATGGCGTGCTGAACAGGCAAGGCAACCATCATTCCCGCGTGCTTTCTTACTTCACGAATGGCTGCGATAAGTATTGGATCTCCAATAATGAAAGCGGCTCGATAACCTGCCATTGAGGATCTTTTTGAAAGGGAATGAACGGCCAAAATATTTTTATTGTTTCCGCCGGTGTGTTTAAGAATAGATGTCGGTTCGGCCGAGTCTGCAAATTCGAAATAGCACTCATCCGAGACTAAAACAGAGCCATTTTTTCGAGTCCACTCAATTGCTTTTTGGAATTCTAATTCGCTATGTACGCGTCCGGTTGGATTCGACGGTGAGTTAACCCATGCCAGATCTGCACTTGGCCAAGTTTGTGCATCAATTTCGACTGCTTGTGTTTCTGACTCCGCAAGCAAGGCTCCAACTAAATACGTTGGGTATGCGATTTCTGGGTAAATAACTTTCTTTGATTGCAAGAGCGTTGGAAGCCATGCAACTAATTCTTTTGACCCGATGACGGGCAAGACATCGAATTCGCCTTTTGCCCCAAGTTTTGTCTGTGCCCAATTACTAACTGCACTTCTGAGTTCAGGTGTACCCGCGGTTAATGGATAGCTTGGTGAGTTTGAGTGTTGTGCGAGCGCTTCTTGAACAAATTTTGGCGTTGGATCAACTGGAGTTCCGACCGAAAGGTCGATTGCTCCCTCTGAATATTTTCGTGCGACTTCTGCATACGGCGCAAGTGCATCCCATGGAAAATCAGGAAGTTGTTTGCGCACTTAAAGACTTAGTTCTGTAATTTAAGAATCTTTAGGAGGCATGGCAGCTACATCGGCATGGTCCTTATTTGTCGGACCAAGCTTTGCAGCACCGCCAGGGGAACCTAGCTCAACGAAAAATTCAGTGTTAACTTTCGAAAAATCTTTCCACTGTGACGGAACATCGTCTTCGTAGTAAATGGCTTCCACTGGGCAAACGGGTTCGCATGCTCCGCAATCCACGCACTCATCTGGCTGGATGTAAAGCATTCTTGCGCCCTCATAAATACAATCGACTGGGCATTCTTCGATGCAAGACTTGTCTTTAATATCAATACAAGGCTGGGCAACTATGTATGTCACTTCTCGAACCTCCATGGGCGCTATGTAAGAGTTAATTCTAACCATGCCAACTCTCAGAACTCCCAATATGGTTGTGTCATGAGTGAGAGAGCTGGCGTGGCATCGGGCACATCCCTTGCTGGCCTCATCGGCAAGCGAGTAACAATTCGCTTAATAGATGGCGATGGGTACCGAGATATCGTCGGTATTTTGCAAGACTCGACCTCGTTAATAAATCGCCATGGTGAAAAAATTGATTTCGCCGAGGAAAAGATCGCGATCTGGAGAGAAGTAGTTGCTCCGCCCGATAGAGCAGGATCTGGTGCCCCGCTCTCGAATCGCATCATGGAACTTGAATTACTCTCAAATAAAACATGGCCGGCGCCAACGAGAATTCAACGAGGAGGGTGGCTTTATAGAAGTGCAAATGGATTTTCATTCCGGGCTAACTCGGTTCTTCCTCACGGAAAGGCTCCCTATGGCGAGCCACTTAAAGATTTAGATGAAGAAATTGATTTTTGTATCGACTATTACCAAAAGTTGGGACTTAAACCAACAATTGCTGTTCCGCTTCCGATTTTTCAAGAGTTGGATTTAAAACTTGGCTCACTTGGGTGGAAAGCAGAAATTAAAGCGCACTTCCTTGTCAAAGATATTTCAGGAACCGATCTTGCCGACAATCACGGTTTTGAATTAACCGTGAACCCCGAGCTCACCCCCGAATGGATAGCGCTCCAAGGCGATGGCGCGATTAAAGAAATTATGCAGGCTTACCCCGCCTCATATCTTTCACTCATCTTTGAAAATGAAATAATAGGAACCGCGAGAATTGCAGTCCATGAAAGCTGGGCGATCGTAACCAGGCTTTTTATTAAAGAAGAATTTAGGGGCAAAGGTCTAAGCAAGTTGATTATGGAAAGTGCATCTCATTGCGCAGCCCAACAAGGTGCTACAAAAATAAGTCTTCAAGTCGATGGGAGCAACTTTGTTGCGTTGGCACTTTATGCAGGGCTTGGATATAAAATTCATCACAGTTATAACTACCGGGTCCAGCCATGAAGCTTTCGATTTACGATACTAAGAACCGTGAAGTCTGTGAAGTTCCATCAACAGACGGCTTAGTGAATATGTATTGCTGTGGACCAACAGTTTATAGAGATGCTCATGTTGGAAATTTAAGAACATTCTTACTCTCGGATTTAATCGTGCGCACGCTCGAACTAACCGGGCTTAAAGTTAAACTCATACAAAACATTACCGATGTTGGCCATATGGCCGAAAATCTTGAGAGCGAAGATAAAGTCTTGGAGCAGGCACGAGCTGAATCCACGTCGCCATTTGCGATTGCCAGAAAATATGAAGAGAGGTTTCATAACGATCTGTCACGGCTAAATATCAAGGCGGCTGCAGGTTACCCACGTGCCAGCGAAACTATGGATCTCATCATCAGTTCGATTGCCAAACTCATTGAAAAGAAGGCGGCATATGTTGGTGGTGATGGATCAGTTTATTTTGATGCAAAATCACTTTCCACCTATGGCGCAATAAGTGGAAACAAGCTCGACGCGCTAAAACCTGGCCATAGATACGAGTACACCGATGATGGCGGAAAAAGATTCCACGCCGATTGGGCGCTTTGGAAAATTGCTGGGAATCGGACAGAAATGGTTTGGGATTCACCTTGGGGATTGGGATTTCCTGGTTGGCATATTGAATGCACCGCAATGTCTTTGAAATACCTTGAAAATAGAATTGACTTGCACGTTGGTGGGATAGACCTTCGCTTTCCTCACCACGAAAATGAACGAGCCCAATCAAATTCAATTATTGAAGGTGAAGCTGTCGCGCTTTGGGTTCATGGAGAACATCTACTCTTTGAAGGTAGAAAAATGTCTAAGAGCGCAGGAAATGTCGTCCTACTTGAAGATCTAATTGCACGTGGCCTTGATCCACTTGCGCTCCGATTGGTTCTGCTTGAAAACCGCTTTAGATCACAGATGGATTTAACCTGGAGTGCACTTGAAGCGGCCCACTCCACTTTGCGCAGATTTAGAGAATCAATGGCGCAATGGGGCACTTCATTAAATGAGTTGGAAGATCAAGAGATAGCTAAGGCGCTCACAACGGACTTGGATACCCCACGAGCAATGCAAAGAATTCGAAATATCGAAAAGGATAAAGAAATCTCTGCACAAGATAAGCGCGCCATATTTATTTATGCTGATCGAGTTCTTGGTCTTGATTTGGGGCGTGAAATTAAAACCGTTCCGCTACCCGCAGAATTGCAGGAATTGCTCAGTGCCCGTGATGAGGCGCGTAAGAATAAGAATTGGAAACTTAGCGATGAGTTAAGAGAAAAATTAGAAAGCCAAGGATTAGATATTAAAGATAAAGCCGACGGTCAAGAGTGGAGCTGGGCTTAGGCCGGTAGCGCAACTGCAATTACAAGTGAAGTAACTCCAAAGAAGAGAAGTGCTGATCCAGCGTTATCACCTTGAACCAAGAGCTCTCCCCCAGCACCGAGTAGCGATGCTTTTGAAAAAACATAGAGCCATGAGAGAGCGGCAATTATTTTATAGATTCGTTTTCCAAATTTTCTACCCACGGACCAGACTGAAATAAAAGTTCCAAGAAAAGCAAGGATTGGACCAGCCGGTGGAAGTGCGTTGTGGAGTAGAACTGCACCTGCGCCAGTAGCTGCGCCAATAAGTAGGGAAAAAATATATGTCATTTACGAGTTATCCCCGCAAAGAGATCCGTTTCGCGCCCATCTTGATTAAATGGTTCTGATTTATTTCCTTTGATGAGTCTGTAGTACTCGTTTGCCCAAACCTGGAGCCCTAAATTATTTGAGAGTGCAAAAAATGGTCCATCAAGAGCAATTTGCGTTTTGTGCGCCTTCATCGCCTCCATCTTCGCATCAACAAATTTGTTTCCATCTATTACCGTTGTGACTAAAGAATCATCTGCTGCAAATGGAAGATCATCCGCGCTCTCGGCGCCAAAAAAATCCGTACCGGTACCTTTTAGTTTTTCTATACCTTCGGCAATAACAGATTTGGGAATCGTATTCCAATAAATTTTTTCGATCTGCCACTTTGCTTTCTCGCTTGCTCGCATTGCGACTCGATGTGCTTGAATGTGGTCAGGGTGTCCATAACCACCGATTTCATCATATGTAACTAATACATGCGGTTTAACTTCTTCGATCACTTCTACAATTAAGTCTGCTGCCCGCTCGACATCTGCTTGCCAAAAGGTGTTGGGGTTTTCGTTTTGTTCAGTCCCCATCATGCCGCTATCTCTAAATAATCTCTTGCCTTCACCCAGAAATTGGTGGTCCTTAATGCCGAGCGCCTTCATGGCAGATGCCAATTCAATAACGCGATGATCTCCAAGAGAATCTGTGTGCATACTTGCAAGTTGTGCGAGTTCTGGAACTAAGACTTCGCCTTCTTCTCCGCGAGTACAAGTTATGAGAGTTATTTGCGCCCCAAGACTTGCATACATCGCCATGGTTGCACCGTTATTAATAGTTTCATCATCTGGATGCGCGTGTACAAGTAAAAGACGTAGACCGGTGTAATCACTCTTCATTTCTACATAAACCTAGTAAACCGGAAGTGATGTATCAATCTGCTTTGCCCATGCAACGACTCCACCCTGAACATGAGTTGCATCAGAAAAGCCAGCGTTTTTCAAAATTGCCAAGCACTCTGCAGAACGAACACCGCTCTTGCAGTGCAAGATAATAGGTTTATCTTGTGGCAGCCCTGCGAGAGCGCTTCCATCGATAAAACCTTGTTTTGGAATTAAGACCGCTCCTGGAATTTTTACAATTTCAAACTCACTAGGTTCGCGGACATCGATAAGAAAGAAGTTCTCTTTATTATCAATTTTTGATTTAAGTTCTGTGACCGAAATTGTTGAATCTTTTACCGCAACTTCTGCAGCATCTGATAGCACTCCACAGAAAGCTTCATAATCTGGCAATAATTCGGTCTGAGTAGGTTTATCTCCGCACAACGGACACTTCGGATCTTTGCGAACCTTAATTTTGCGGTATGACATTTCAAGTGCGTCATAAATCATTAATTGGCCAATTAATGGCTCGCCAATTCCAGCAATTAATTTAATAGCTTCTGTTGTTTGAATCGACCCGATTGAGGCACAAAGAACTCCAAGTACCCCGCCTTCGGC
>CAIMUD010000113.1 GCA_903844585.1 uncultured Actinomycetes bacterium
AAACACCCAGTGCGTTACAAGTTGTGGTCATGGGTTTCAGTTCTCAATCACAAGCATCCAACATTTGCATGGATCTCACTCTTCGGAGTTGCATTCGCAGATATATACGTACGCGCTGTTGCATCCGGCGCCTGGACAAACTTCTATTTCTTCTAAGCGAAAGCAGCCAATTAAATGACTAACCTCGAACGCCACTCCTATGACGTAGTTGTCATTGGCGCGGGCGGCGCCGGTCTTCGCGCTGCAGTAGAAGCACGTGAAGCTGGTTTGCGCGTTGCAATTATTTGTAAGTCACTCTTCGGTAAAGCACACACTGTTATGGCAGAAGGTGGCGCTGCTGCTTCTATGGGAAACGTCAACGATAAAGATAATTGGCAAGTTCATTTTCGCGACACAATGCGTGGTGGAAAATTCCTGAACCATTACAAAATGGCTGAATTACACGCGAAAGAAGCACCAGATCGTATTTGGGAACTAGAACAATGGGGCGCACTCTTTGATCGCACCTCAGAAGGAAAAATTAGCCAACGTAACTTTGGTGGCCATGAGTATCCACGCCTTGCACACGTTGGAGATCGCACAGGTCTAGAACTTATTCGCACAATGCAACAACGCATCGTTGCGCTGCAACAAAAAGATGGCAAGACATATCAATCAATGGAGAGCCATCTCAAAGTATTCCCAGAACTTACTGTTACTGAAATTTTGAAAGAAGATGGAAAGATTGCAGGCGTATATGGATACTGGCGCGAAACGGGTGCGGAAGTTTTGTTTGAGGCCCCAGCCGTAATCATTGCAACTGGCGGCGTTGGAAAAACTTTTAAAATTACATCTAACTCCTGGGAAGGCACGGGAGATGGTCACGCACTTGCACTTAAAGCTGGAGCAAATCTTGTTGATATGGAGTTCTTGCAATTTCACCCAACAGGAATGGTCTGGCCACCATCTGTTCGCGGAATTTTAGTTACTGAATCTGTTCGCGGTGAAGGTGGAGTTCTTACAAACAATAAAGGTGAACGCTTTATGTTTAAGTACATTCCAGATGTATTTAAAGATAAGTATGCCGATAATGAAGAAGAAGCCGATCGTTGGTATGTGGATCAAGATAACAACCGCCGCCCACCAGAGTTATTACCACGCGATGAAGTTGCTCGAGCAATTAACACTGAAGTTAAAGCAGGGCGCGGCACAGAACACGGCGGAGTATTTCTCGACGTTTCAAAGCGCTTAACCGCAGAAGTAATTAAGAAGCGCTTGCCATCTATGTGGCACCAGTTCTATGAACTAGCTGGCGTTGACATAACAAAAGAAGCAATGGAAGTTGGCCCAACATGTCACTATGTAATGGGTGGCGTTGAAGTGGAGCCAGATACTGCAGCAGCAGTTGGTGTTCCAGGTTTATTTGCAGCAGGCGAAGTTGCTGGCGGAATGCACGGATCAAATCGTCTTGGCGGCAATTCACTTTCTGACTTACTTGTATTTGGTCGTCGTGCAGGTATGGGCGCAGCCGAATATGTAAAAAATGTTAAGCCAGTTGCAGTAAGTGAAGCAGCAATTAAAGCTGCAGCAGAGCGCATTCAAGCGCCATTTGCACGCAGCGGTGGCGAAAACTCATATTCCTTGCACGCAGAACTTCAGGAAATCACACACAATCTTGTTGGAATTATTCGCACAGGTTCTGAACTCACAGAAGCAATTGCAAAAATTGCAGAGATTAGAAAACGTAGTGCAAATGTTTCAGTGGCTGGCGATCGTAAATTTAATCCTGGTTTCCACCTTGCATTCGATTTGGACAATATGTTGCTAGTTGCCGAGAGCACAGCAAAGTCTGCAATCTCTCGTGAAGAGTCTCGTGGTGGACATACACGCGATGACTTCCCACAACTCGATAACAAGTGGCGTCAGATAAATCACATTGCATCCTTTAACGGCGCAGAAGTTTCTGTTCGCAAACAAGCACTTCCTGCAATTCCTAAAG
>CAIMUD010000114.1 GCA_903844585.1 uncultured Actinomycetes bacterium
CACGCGGGATGTAATTACCCTCAGCGAATGGATCTTCATCATCGCGAGATTTATTTGAGGAATCATCGCCATGGAGTTCCTTGGCAAGGCGATCAAGATCCATCTCCTGAGAGTTGTACTTGAGATCTCTTGCGACTTTAGTCTGCTTAGCTTTTGCACGGCCGCGACCCATTGGGCGACCTCCTTACCAGCGTAATTTTCTTCAAGATGCGTAGGTTATCGCGCCCAGGCCTTGCCTATCAAATAATGAAATCAAGCGGCAAATAAGGGGCTAAATCGGCTCTCGTACCCGAGGCTACGACTGCCCCGGTATTCATAGCCTCTTCCCAACTAAGCGCACCAGAGGCAAGCGCCAGCCAGGTCTTGGCATCCATCTCAATTGTGTTGGGAGGAGTTCCACGAGTGTGTGTTGGGCCGTCACCACATTGAATTGCAGCATACGGAGGAACTCGCACTTCTATCGCACGCCCCGGAGTTTTCGCTGCCAATATGGCAAGGCTCTTCTTCACTTGCTCAAGTATTTCTAGATCGCGCACAACGAATTACCTAATGGAATTTGGTTTATATTTCGCAGCCAGAGGATTTGCAGAAGTAATCACGTCTATGCGACTTACAACGCGAGCTATCTGTACTTGTGCATCGCCAGTGAATTCAATTGGTTTAGAAATTAACGCATCAAGTGCAGCACGATCAAGCGGTAAACGCGCATCTGTAGCAAGTGCATCAAGAAGATTATTGGCTTTACCTTCGCGCATTAACAACGCAGCGCTAACTGCATGCTCTTTAATTACTTCGTGGGCAACTTCGCGACCAACACCAGCCTTAACCGATGCCATTAAAATCTTTGTTGTAGCAAGGAAAGGTAGATAGCGATCTAACTCTGCTTGAATCACTGCCGGGAAAGCGCCGAATTCATTTAATACCGTCAAGATCGTTTCTAGTAATCCATCAATGGCATAGAACGCATCCGGAAGAGCGACTCGACGAACAACACTGCAAGAAACATCGCCTTCATTCCACTGATCACCAGAAAGTTCGGAGATCATTGAGGCATAACCGCGCAAAACAACGCTCAGTCCATTAATGCGTTCACATGATCGAGTGTTCATCTTATGTGGCATCGCCGATGAACCGACTTGGCCCGCTTTAAAACCTTCAGTTACGAGCTCGGCACCAGCCATCAAACGAATTGAAGTTGCAAGTGATGATGGGCTGGCAGCTAACTGCACCAAGGTGGTTACTACATCGTAATCAAATGAACGTGGATAGATCTGGCCGGTTGAATCTAGTACGCGATTGAAGCCAAGATCTTTAGCAATTTCGGCTTCGAGCGATTGGTGATCTTTTGACGAACCAAGTAAATCAATGGAATCTTGCGCCGTTCCGACGGGGCCTTTAATTCCACGCATTGGGTAACGATCTTGTAGTGATACTAAACGTTCATGGGCGAAGAGAAGTTCTTCAGCAGCAGATGCAAAACGCTTCCCTAGGGTTGTTATCTGCGCAGGAACGTTATGTGATCGACCGGCAATCGCTTGATCAGAGTATTGCAGAGCCTTTTCACCCAGTTGAGCTAATACCGCAACAACCTTACCTTGGACAATTTCTAGAGCGTTCTTGATTTGTAGCGCTTCAATATTCTCGGTTAAGTCACGGCTAGTCATTCCAGCATGGATTGCTTCGTGGCCAGCTAGCGCATTGAATTCTTCAATACGTGCCTTTACATCGTGGCGGGTGACTTTCTCGCGCGCATCGATAGATTCTAGATTTACGTTATTGAGAACCTTTTCATAGTCTGCAATTACTGATTCTGGAATTGTGTGACCTAATTTATTTTGAGCGCGAGCAACCGCCAACCACAGACGTCGTTCAGCTTTTATCTTCTCTACTGGTGCGAAAATCGAGCGCATCGCATCCGATGCATAACGGTCCGCAAGTACGCTCATTTTAAATGAAATCCTTTACGACAATTGTCTGGTCGCGCCCAGGACCGACTCCAATAGCGCTCATTGGCGCACCCGATATTTTCTCTAAGAACGAGATGTAATCCTGGGCGTTCTTTGGTAGATCGCTAATCTTTCGCGCGCTAGAGATATCTTCGTTCCAGCCTGGCAAGTATTCATAGATTGG
>CAIMUD010000115.1 GCA_903844585.1 uncultured Actinomycetes bacterium
AGTATGACTACATCATCGTTGGTGGTGGTTCAGCTGGTTGCGCGCTCGCTAATCGCCTGAGTGCAAACCCTTCACATAAAGTTTTAATTCTTGAAGCAGGACGCCGTGATTACAAATGGGATGTATTTATCCATATGCCGGCAGCATTGGCATTTCCAATTGGCAATAAACACTATGACTGGATGTATGAATCTGAACCAGAACCATTTATGAATAATCGCCGCGTTTATCACGCTCGCGGGAAAGTATTGGGTGGCTCATCTTCAATCAATGGTCAAATCTGGCAACGTGGTAATCCACTTGATTACGAACGCTGGTCCAAAGACAAAGGAATGCAGAATTGGGATTACGCCCACTGTTTGCCATATTTTAAAAAATTAGAAAATTGTTTAGCAGATCCAAAGAATCCTTTTCGTGGAAATAATGGTCCACTTAAATTAGAACGAGGACCTGCAAAGGGCCCACTCTTTGACGCTTTCTTTAAAGCAACTGAACAAGCAGGCCATCCACGAACAGATGATGTCAACGGATATCGCCAAGAAGGCTTCGCAGCATTTGATCGAAATGTTTATCGTGGCCGTCGATTAAGTGCAGCCCGTGCCTATTTGTATCCAGTGCTTAGTCGCAAGAATTTAACTCTTAAAACTAAAGCTCATGTCACCAAGGTTTTGTTCGAAGGCACAACTGCGACCGGTGTTGAAGTAATGATTAAGGGCAAGAAGCTGACGTTTACTTCAAAGGAAGTTATTTTGTGCGGTGGAGCAATAAATACTCCACAAGTTTTGCAATTATCTGGAATTGGAAATCAAGAAGATCTCTCAAAGCTCGGCATCAAAGTTGTTAAGCACCTGCCTGGCGTTGGTGCTAATTTGCAAGATCACCTTGAGGTTTATGTTCAGTACAAGTGCAAGCAGCCTGTATCACAGCAACCGATTACACAATTCTGGCGCCGCCCATTTATTGGCGCCGCATGGTTATTCTTTAGAAAAGGCCCAGGTGCCTCAAACCAGTTTGAAGCAGGTGGCTTTACCCGAAGCAATGAAGATGTTGCTTATCCAAACTTGATGTTTCACTTCTTACCCCTTGCAATTCGTTACGACGGAAGTGGTCCTACGAGTGGTCACGGATACCAGGTACATGTCGGACCAATGTATTCAGATGCTCGCGGGTGGCTAAAAATTAAGAGCACCAATCCATTTGAAAAACCTGCAATACAATTTAATTATCTTTCAACAGATCAAGATCGCCGCGAATGGGTAGAAGCAGTTCGCGTTGCTCGCAATATTTTGACCCAACCTGCGATGGAACCCTTTAATGAAGGTGAAACATCACCGGGAAAATCTGTCACAACAGATCAAGAAGTATTGGATTGGGTACGCAAAGATGCCGAGACTGCGCTGCATCCATCGTGTACCGCAAAGATGGGCACCGATGAAATGTCAGTTGTAGATCCAGAAACAATGAAAGTGCACGGAGTAAACGGGCTTCGCATAGCAGATGCTTCTGTATTTCCTTATGTTACAAATGGAAATATCTACGCACCCGTCATGATGGTTGCAGAAAAAGCTGCTGATTTAATTCTTGGCAATACTCCGCTTCCAGCAGAAAATCTTGAGTTTTATCGCCATGCCAAAAGATGAAGAGATAGATAGCGCACCTTCATCTATTGCCAAAGTAAAGGTACAAAAATCAGATTCTTCAGAGGTAACCTCTGATTCCGTGGTTGTTGAAGAGCCACTAGAGATAAGACTCTAGCAAGGCGAGCACGAAGAACAACTCGGCATAACCATGCGCACACCAGGTGCCGATCTCGAACTCGCTGCAGGATTTTTGTGGGGCGAAGGTTTCTTAAGTAATCCAAATGAATTGGTACAAGTAAAAGTCTGTGCAGATAGATCGCTTACTCCACGTCAGCGTGCAAATGTTGTTATCGCAGAAATAACGGCGAATGCTCCAAAACCACCGCGCTCTATGGAACGCAGATTCACGATGACATCTGCTTGCGGCGTCTGCGGTTCTACAAATATTTCAGATTTACATGCGCGAGGAATTAAGAAAGTCGCACCGACAACACATTCGTTATCTGAACTGGCTGGCATGACAGCGTTACTGGAAGGTCGCCAGGCAATTTTTTCCAAGACCGGTGGCTTGCACGCAGCCGCTCTCGTAAATCCAGAAGGTAAAGCAGTTTACGTTCGCGAAGATGTTGGTCGCCATAACGCAGTAGATAAAGTAATTGGTGCAGCACTGATGGCAGGGGAGTTGCCTCTAAGTGATTGGACAGTTGTTGTCTCTGGTCGCGTTGGTTATGAAATCATTCAAAAATCTGTTGCAGCAGGAGTATCGGCACTCGTTGGTGTCAGTGCGCCGACATCGCTAGCAATAGATCTTGCACACGAATTTGGCTTAACGCTGATGGCCTTTGCCAGAGATGGAAAGGCTAAGCAGTTCTTGCCTAGCTAGCAGGTGATAAGTGTTCATGGATTGCAATCCATGAACCATTTACTAATTCAAAGACGATTGTTTCGCGCTCTGCAACTGTGTCAACGCCATCGTTAGTGGAAATATCGGTTGATACATTGTGGGTAAAAATTGCAACGTCATCGCCTACAAGTTTTATATCTTGATCTGTACTTGTGCAGGACAAAACTTTAAAATTCATTTCGGATTCCCAGGTCTTCCACAAATCTTGATACGCCTTACGAGATTTCAATCGCTCTGTATGCGTGTAAAAAATAAAGTCGGCAGATTCGCTAAAGCATTGAAAATATTCGCTGACGCGACCAGAACCAAAATGCCCAACGAGATCGGCAGCTGTTTTCTTCACATCATCAATAGCGCTCATATTTTCCTAATTTCTACTCTGCGGTATGCGTGGTCTTTTCTAAAAGTCTAGGTAAATCTAGGTCAATCTGGGTGAAAAAAGAGGAAATTCCTGTACCTTTTTTCTACGTTGATTACTCATTAATCACCCGGATGGAGAAATGAATGAGCAGTAATAATAAGCCGAAGATGACCGAAGTTGAAGCCTTCGGTGTTGAATCAATTCCAGCTAAAGATCGCACATCAACCCCTATGGATCTTTTCCGAATTGCATTCGGTGGCGCAAATAGCTTTGCAACTGTGTTGCTCGG
>CAIMUD010000116.1 GCA_903844585.1 uncultured Actinomycetes bacterium
GGCCTCTATCCAATGACCATTTACTACCGGCAATAGAGTTAAATAGGGAAGAGCCAAGACCTGGCAAACCCTCACGCGGACCTAATCCGTTATCCATCACGGAAAGCGAAATCTCAGTCCCAGTGGCAGTCAAAACAATGGCGGCTTCTGTTGCAAGACCATGGCGAAGGCTGTTGGAAAAACACTCCTCAACAATGTGAATAATATTTCGAGTATCCGTCACTGATACGAATTCATCGGAGTCAGCAATATTTAGTTCTGTTTTAAGAACGCCGTCCCACATTTTCAACAATTTGGGCAATTCGATTGAAATGGCTTCAAGTTCGTTGCCAGTGAATTGATCAAACGGTGTTTGGATGCTTTGACGGGCCTTTTCAATTTCCTCTGCAAGCGCCCCAGCATCCTGTGCACGACCAGCCGTTTCAATTGCAAAAGCAGATGCCATCAGCCGAGATTGAAGGTTTCCGTGAAGATACTTAGCCATGTCGTTACTGAGGCGAATTGCTTCGTTATTCTCAGAAACAGTTCTAATGCGGCTCTTATCAATCCGGGATTGTAATTCGTCGAGAATTTCTTGACGTTGCTTCAAGGCTGTATCGATTAGTCCGCAAGTAATCGTCAGGGTCGGGAGCCAAATAGCGTTTGTTATGGATACGCCAATAAAGTGCTGGTTCACAGGATCATTAAAGAACATGATTGCACCAAAAGATGGAATCAATCCCGCTAATACAAGCGCGGATAAGTAGATCTGATTTTTAAACTCGACGAACTTTCCTATACCCCAGGACGCGACGAGATATATCACGGAAGTGCAAAGAGCTAACGAAAGAAGGCGAACCACAAGTTCGTCCGAGCCATGATCCTTGATGTTTACGGGAGCTGAAGAGACAAGCAAAATTGGAAGTATGAATCGAAGTGGGAATGCACTTGTTGTAATCATGGCTCGAGCAAGATCGAGGAAGGAAATTTCATCAACTTTAGTTGCAGGTCGCTCCCACAACCCATGGCTTACATCCCGCACAGTTTCATTCGCCGTTGTTCGCAAGTCATCGGCTATCAATTGCCATGAGTCAGTCTGACTGGAATCAGAATCTAAAGCGTTTTTTAGGTCCTCCATGAGAATTCCTAAGTCGCCCTCAACTTTTTCGCGCAATTGAGAGCTCATGGTAGCGATTAGTTCATGGCTTTGAACTTCCTTGGATTCGATTAAGATTTGTTCGGCAATGAGCTCGGCTCGCTTTTGTCGAAACTCATGCAATGCATTCATAAGCAAAGCCATTGATGGAACACCGGCTAAGCCAAGGAATCCGGCCGGTAAAGCTCTTCCGATTATTTCTGCATTCAGATTAGATTCAAGATTCAAGGCAACACTGATGGCAGCAGTTGATGCACCTTTTATGGCGCCAAAAACAAACCCAATTACGAAAATCCAAGCAACTGGAACAGGTGTGGTTGCACGGTTACGATACAGAGTTAAATGTGCCAAATAGAGCAAGAAACAAAAAACCAAATAGCCACCAGTTGAGGCCAGAAACCAACCCAAAATCTCAGATAACTCAAATGTTGTCGCTTGAAGCAGAATTACTGACGCAATAGTTGTTGGTGCAATAAATATGTATGGATCTCGCGAAATAGCCCATCGTCCTGAGAGTGCCTCGCGTGCACTTTCCGAAAACATTACATGTTTCCTTGACCGGTTAGCCTGAAGAAAACTCGCGCAATATGAACGCGCTGATTTTGGTTCGTGGCTGCAGGAATATCTAGTGCTTTAGCAATCTTTGCGATGGTTTGCTCAACGGCTTTTTCACTCACAAACCTTTGCTTAGCAATCTCGCTGTTGGTATGTCCTTGGGCTACCATTCGTAACGTTTCAATCTGGATATCGGTCATTCCTTGAATTTCTCTCGGGATGTCGTGTCGTGGTTGCCTACTTTTTGAGCGAGCTCCGGATGCATTTTCGATTGCTTGCTTTATGGCTTCGCTGACAACTTTGATTTCATTGACATTGCTCTTTACTAAGTATTCAGTGCCCATTGGAATGTCTGGAAGTTTTGATCGCAGTAGTCGGGGATCGGTATATGAAGTAAGCATCACAAGGCCAACGTTTGGATTACGCAATCTAAATGCACGAGCAAGGTCAAGACCTGTTGGTCCATAGCCAAGATCTAAATCAAGAAGAACTGCATTGGGAGCATACTTTTCAAATGAAGTTATGGCCTCAGCAGAAGTTCCAACTGAATCGATTACTTCAATTCCATTACCCGTCAATGCACCGACTATGGATGTCCGCGTAAATGCATCATCTTCGATGACGAGTAAGCGCGGAGTATTCATATATAGAAGTATGACTTGTTGAGAATCGGAAAATCGCAAATTACTTTAGGCAAAACGGACACTTCAGACACCAGTAGGGATAGCCCTAGTTAACCGGTCGGGCTAGCCCCAGACTTTGGTAAAGATGTGATGACTGAAGGGGATATTTAAGGAGGTTAAGCCTAATTTGTAAGCAGCGCCAATGTTTTTGGTTGCTCTACAAGTTTGCGTGGAGGATTTTCCTTGTTATCTCGATCTGCAGCATCAGGTAATAAGAACCTTTTTCGACGCCTATGGAGCATCATGCTCAGTTGCGTGCTCGCGATTACTCTGCTGCAAGTTTCCCCA
>CAIMUD010000117.1 GCA_903844585.1 uncultured Actinomycetes bacterium
ACCTTGGGTGGCAAAGTTGGTCAATCGTTGCGAGATAACATCGATAACGTCATTCGAAACCGCGAACTAACCCAGCTTGTACATGATGCGCCATTTACCTTTGAAGTAGATGCACTTGCTTGGAATGGTCCAGATGACGAACTGATTATTCCGCTCTTTGAAAAATTGGAATTCCGAACATTGCGAGATCGATTGACTCCTTTGTTAAAAAAAGTACCAGAGAAAACGAAATCAACGGCAAATTCGGAGACACTCTTTGAAACACCATTGGATTCGAATGTGCTCACACCTGAAGAAGCGTCAAAGAAGATCGCAGCTCACGGCGCCGAGATAGCAATTGCTTTTGATCTTGAAGGCGAAACCTTGCACAGATACTGCATCGCTTTCAATGCACAGGAATCTTTTATCGTGCATTCATCCAGCATGGGTGATTGGGCGAATGATCAAGCTATAAAGAAGATTGCTCATGATGCAAAATCGGTTTCACGTAATTACCCATTTTCAAATATTGCCTTTGATACAAATCTTGCTGCTTATCTTGTTAATCCCGGCACTCGCAGTTTGGATTTTTCCGACATCATCGAACGGTGGGGCGATGGTTCACAGATAGATCAGAGTTCTCCGGAAAGTTCGCTGCATAGTTACGCTCGCCTTCTTTTCACTGTGCGCGATTCACTTGCAAAAGAATTACACGTCCGAGAATTAGAGAAATTATTTACCGAACTTGAGATGCCTATTTCAGAACTGTTAGCCGAAATGGAATCTCGCGGCATTAGCGTGGATCGCAAAAAGCTCGAATCGCTAGCAATCTTTTTTGAAAAAGAGAGCGCAACACAGACAAAGATCGCACATGATGCCGTCGGTCACGAATTTAATTTGGCTTCACCCAAACAGTTACAGGTTGTTTTATTTGATGAAATCAAATTACCTAAAACAAAGAAAATTAAGACTGGATATACAACTGATGCCGATGCTCTGAACTGGCTCTTTGAAAAGTCCAAACACCCAGTATTGGCAGCGATGCTTCGAGTACGCGAGACCAAGAAACTCGGCGCCACCGTTGAAGGTTTGCTAACTGAGACAACGAAGAAGAACCGAATCCATACTCATTTCGCGCAGACAGTTGCAGCAACCGGGCGCTTATCTTCTGTTGGTCCTAATTTACAAAACATTCCTGTGCGTACCGAAGAAGGAAGGCGCATCAGAGAGTGTTTCATTGCCGGCCAAGGTTTTGAATCTCTGCTTACAGCTGATTACAGTCAAATCGAGATGCGAATAATGGCGCATCTTTCCAACGATGCTGCGCTGCTTAAAGCGTTCGAATCAGGTGAAGATCTACATGCCAGCGTTGCTGGGTTGGTCTTCGGTGTGAAAGCTAGTGAGGTAGATCCTGAAATGCGCCGTCAAATGAAAGCGATGTCGTATGGATTGGCTTATGGATTAAGTGCCTACGGATTAGCTGTTCAATTGGATTTATCTGCCAGTGCAGCGCAAGAGTTGATGAATAAATACTTCATTCGATTTGGCGGAATACGCGATTACTTAAGTGACGTCGTCGATCAAGCACGCAAAGTGGGATACACCCAAACTGTCATGGGTCGCAGAAGGTATTTACCAGATTTAACAAGTGATAATCGCCCACGCCGAGAAGTTGCGGAGCGAATGGCATTAAATGCACCTATACAAGGTTCGGCTGCAGACATCATTAAGAAAGCAATGCTCAACGTGGATAGCCTTATTAAAGAGAGCAAATTAAAGTCACAACTCTTGTTACAAGTTCACGATGAGCTTATCTTCGACGTGGCACCTGGCGAAGTAGAAGTTCTCTCAGTTTTGGTACGAAAAGGCATGGGAAGCGCATTCGAATTGAAAGCACCCTTAGATGTCAGTATTGGTATTGGTTCTAGTTGGAATGAAGCGGCACATTAATTAATAGTTGGTAAGTTAGATTTCATAGCCTCTAAATCTTCGTCCGCTTCCGGAACGCGATCAGCCGCCTTAAGTCGTTCTCGGCCAAGTGATAAAACAATAAAACCGAATCCGATGCATACAGATGTAGTTGCAAGCACAAAGCGTGGCGAAAAAGTTTCTGATAGGTAACCTCCGAGGGCCGAACCCAGTGCCATAAAACTTCCTTCAACACTCCAAAGCCAACCGAGGGAAGCTGTTTGTGAACCCTTTGGACGTACTGCTTCCATAACTTCCCAGTAGAAAACTTGTATTGCACCACCAACTAAACCAAGTGCAGCGCCAAAGATTGCCATTGACCAACCAGGATATGTAAAAGCTATAGGAATCGAAACAATGAACCACATAAAATATGTCTTGCGCATGGTGGAAAGTGCCGAACGATTCTTAGAAACAAGTCCAGCGAGTAAACCACCCACAACATTTGCAACGCCCATAGCTCCGAAGATCCACGCAGTTCGTTGCGGGAAACCTTCTAGAGTTGCAAAAGCAGGAACCGCAACATCGAATAATCCCCAACCAAATCCAATGAAGCAGCCTTCAATCATCAGTAGTTGCAATGGTTTTGAACGCCATAGCGATACGGCGCCTTTAACTTTCTTCTCCGGTATCCAATTCTTTGAAATGGAACTAAGACCAAGAGCGGTACCACCGATGAACATCATTGCCGATGCGGTACTAAGTGCTGAGCCCGGGTGTGAGGAGAGAGCAAGCGTTGTTGCAAGTACAGGGCCAATGAAAAATGCAAAATTCATGATTGCTGAATCAACGGCGTATGCCACCCTTAAGAAATCAGCTGGAACAACATCTTTCCAAAGCGGCCTGACTGAAAGATTAATTGGTGGTGCTGTTACCCCAAGCACGAATGCTGCGATCAAAAGAATGTTTCGATCATGTGCCATGTTTAACGCAAGCATCAGTGCGGCATAACAAGGAACAAATATTCGAAGGGGCCATCGCTGACCCCATTTATCCATAATCGAACCGCGCAATCCTGCGGTCATGGAACCAGCTAATGAGTTAACACCAATTGCTAAACCAGCGATTGCTACTGAATTAGTTTCTTGTTCTGTCTTGAAAAAGATTGCTAGACCGATCATTCCGTATGAAATACGCGCAGGCAGGGCAGCCAAAATCAGCACCCATGCGTTAGGAAATCGGAGTAATTCTCTGTATCTATGCATTTCCTGCGATTCTATCTATTTGCGCAGGGGGTGAGGCTGTTTATACGCACGGAATTGACCTTGCAATGCGTAAAACCGTACCCTTAGCGCTTCCTGTCCCTACTACTCATCTATCCCTACGGAGCATTATGACA
>CAIMUD010000118.1 GCA_903844585.1 uncultured Actinomycetes bacterium
GCAGAGGCGCCAATTCCTACAATCCCAATTGGCGCACGTGTTTCGCGTTGGTTTGGTCGAAATCTCATCCGAATTTACGCGTTCTTCGCTTTTACATACCTATTTATTCCTGTGCTCTACACATTCGCTTTCTCATTTAACGATGGCGGAAGATCAAACCTAATATGGAAGGGCTTCACTCTCTCAAACTGGCAGAACCCATGTGGCGCTCCTGAAGTTTGCAGCGCCCTTGGCAACTCAATCAAAATTGGTTTCCTTGCAACGTTCTTTGCGACCATTCTTGGGACGATGATCGCTTTTGCGATCGGTCGACATGAATTTAAGGGCCGCTCTTCTTCCAATCTTCTTATCTTCTTGCCGATGGCTACGCCTGAAATTGTTCTAGGTGCATCACTTCTTACTCTCTTTCTGGTATTCAAAATCAATCCAGGATTTTGGCCAACTGTTATCGCACATATAGTTTTCTGTATCTCATTTGTCGTAGTTACGGTCAAAGCGCGTATTGCAAGTCTTGACCCACGCCTTGAGCAAGCGGCAATGGATCTTTATGCAAATGAGTTTGAAACTTTCAGACGTGTAACACTTCCGCTTGTAGCGCCAGGAATCGCAGGGGCGGCCCTTCTTTCTTTCAGCCTTTCATTTGATGACTTCATCATTACCAACTTCAACTCTGGCACGCTGATTACATTCCCCAAATTTATTTACGTTTCAGCAGCCCGCGGAATTCCTCCTCAAGCAAATGTGATTGGCTCTGCAATGTTCTTCCTTGCGCTAACACTTGTTGTTGTTGGGCAAATCGTTTCGCGCAAACGCAAAGTTTCGTAAGCTATGCGAGATTTAGTAATACTCGGGTCCACCGGGTCGATAGGTGTTCAAGCCCTAGAAATTGTTGAAGCAAATCCATCGCTCTTTAAAGTTATTGCTCTAACTGCTGCGGGAAATAATCCGAAGCTCATTATCGAGCAAGCGAAGAAATTTAAGGTCTCCGTTGTAGGAGTTCTAAATAACGCAGACTTGATTCGCAGCGCCCTGCCTGGCGTTAGCGTTATTGATGGGCCGGGGGCTTCAACTGAAATTGCAGCGATAACTTGCGATGTTGTGCTCAATGCGATCACAGGATCGATTGGTCTTGGACCGACTCTTGCAGCACTCAAAGTTGGCAATCGAGTGGCACTTGCCAATAAAGAATCACTTGTTGCTGGCGGTGATCTAGTAATGGCACTTGCAAAGCCAGATCAACTTCTTCCAGTTGATTCCGAACACTCTGCTATATGGCAAGGGCTGATGGGTAATGTAAAGAAGAGCGTCTCCAAACTTGTGCTCACCGCAAGTGGCGGTCCATTTCGTGATCGCTCAGATTTATCTGGCGTCACTCTTGATGAGGCGCTTTCGCATCCAACTTGGTCCATGGGACCAGTAGTAACAATTAACTCTGCAACCCTTATGAATAAGGGACTTGAAATAATTGAAGCGCATTACTTATTTGACATGCCCTACAAGAAAATCGAAGCAGTCATTCATCCGCAATCGATTGTGCATTCAATGGTCGAATATGTAGATGGCTCAACAATTGCACAAGCCTCGCCTGCAAATATGAAGGGGCCAATCGCATTCGCAATTAATTTCCCAGATCGTGTACCTGCTGCAACACCACCGCTAGATTGGAGCAAGGCCCATACCTGGACTTTTGCCCCAATTGATAGCGAGAAGTTTCCAGCAATAGAACTTGCGCGCAGATGTGGCGAACTTGGGGGAGGACTCCCAGCAATTTTTAATGCTTCTAACGAAGTAGCTGTGCAAGCATTTATCCATGGACGCATCGAATTCACCTCAATTATCGAGCGCGTCGAAGCGGTGGTTCAGAGCCTTGGCTCAAAATCAGCTGGTGCTATTCGAGATCTCGCAGATGTCAGCGCAATCGAGGAAGATGCACGGCGTATCACTAACGAACTTATTGCAAAGTCTTAAGGGGCAGATTAAAGAATGAAAATTATCGGAGTTCTTGCATTTGTGATTGCACTTTTACTTTCCGTGATGGTGCACGAACTCGGTCACTTACTTACTGCTAAAAAATTCGGTATGAAGGTAAGTGAATTCTTTTTAGGTTTCGGAACACGAATCTGGTCTACAAAACGCGGTGAGACTGAGTACGGTTTTAAAGCGATTCCGGCTGGTGGATACTGCCGTATTCAAGGTATGGATCCAGATGAAGTAATGGAGCCAGGCCAAGAGCACCGCTCTTTCTATAAAGCTTCTTCTGGAAAGAAGTTAATTGTTCTTGGAGCTGGATCTTTTAACCACTTCGTACTTGGCTTTTTACTCATATTTGTTCTGCTCTCAGGTGTTGGCGTCAATTCCCTAACTCCGATAATTTCTGATGTTATTGCTGGTTCAGCTGCTCAATCTTCTGGATTTGAAAAGGGCGATGAGATTGTTGAAATCAATGGCGTAAGAGTTAAAGACTGGTCAAAAGATGCCGCGACTATTCGCAATTCCAAAGGCGCTCCTCTTACATTTCTTGTAAAACGAGGCAGCCAAGAGCTGACGCTTTCGGCCACTCCGAAGTTAACAAAAATTGAAGGTGGCCAGTCTCGTTACCTACTTGGCGTTTTGAATGAAATTGGAACCAAACGCGCTAACCCTGTGACTTCACTAAAATCCTCGGCAGCCCTCACATGGGAAATGACTGCTTCATCGGCAAAGGCTTTAGTGCAACTTCCATCAAAACTTCCATCGCTATGGGGTCAAACTTTCGCCGGAGAGCAACGTCAATCAGATGGGTTGGTAGGTGTTGTTGGAGTTGCGCGCGTTTCAGGTCAGGCAGCATCTAGCGGTGATCTCTCAATTGCTCAGCGCATCGGCACGCTGATTCTCATCGTTGCTTCACTCAATATTTTTGTTGGTTTATTTAATCTCTTGCCGATACTCCCACTCGATGGCGGTCACATGGCGATTGCAATTGCTGATGAGATCCGTGCTTTTATCGCAAGGCTTCGTGGTCGCCCAAGACCAGCTGGAATTGATGTGAAAGTACTTACTCCCGTCACAATGGTGGTCTTTGTTCTGCTTGCGGCGATGACTGTCTTGCTCCTCATCGCCGATATTTTCAATCCTATTTCGCTCAATCTCTAATTCTGAGGCAGAATACGGTTTATGGTCGATCTCGGAATTCCTGCAGCCCCACCACTTCCGTTGCATCCTCGTCGCAAGACGAAGCAACTTAAAGTTGGAAGGGTTGGAGTAGGTAGCAATTCACCAGTAAGTGTTCAATCAATGTGTACAACGCTTACTTCAGATATCAACTCAACACTTCAGCAAATTGCCGAACTCACAGCTTCTGGTTGCCAGATTGTTCGTGTAGCTGTTCCAAGCCAAGATGACGCAGATGCACTTCCTGCAATTGCTAAGAAGTCACAGATTCCAGTTATTGCAGATATTCACTTTCAACCAAAATATATTTTTGCAGCAATCGATGCAGGGTGCGCAGCAGTGCGCGTCAACCCAGGAAATATCAAGCAATTCGATGACAAGGTTAAAGAAGTTGCAAAGGCTGCAGGAGACGCTGGAATTCCAATTCGTATCGGTGTAAATGCTGGTTCCCTTGATCCTCGCTTACTTAAGAAATACGGTAAAGCAACTCCCGAAGCTTTGGCTGAATCTGCGCTCTGGGAGGCATCACTATTTGAAGAACATGGTTTTTCAGATATTAAAATTTCAGTCAAGCACCACGATCCAGTAACAATGGTAAATGCCTACAGAATTCTTGCTTCAAAGTGTGACTACCCGCTACATCTTGGAGTAACAGAGGCTGGCCCCATTTTTCAAGGAACAATTAAATCTGCAACGGCTTTTGGAATCCTTCTCGCCGAAGGTATCGGAGACACAATTCGCGTATCACTTTCAGCGCCACCAGTTGAAGAAGTCAAAGTTGGAATATCAATTCTTGAATCTCTTAACTTACGTCAACGCAAACTCGAAATTGTTTCTTGCCCATCATGTGGCCGTGCGCAAGTCGATGTTTACTCACTTGCTGAAAAAGTTCAGGCAGGCCTACAGGGTATGACTGTTCCACTTCGCGTTGCTGTTATGGGTTGCGTTGTAAATGGTCCGGGTGAAGCTCGCGAGGCAGACCTCGGTGTTGCATCCGGTAATGGCAAAGGTCAGTTCTTTGTTAAGGGTGAAGTTATTAAAACTGTTCCAGAAGCAGAGATTGTTCAAACACTTATTGAAGAAGCAAAGCGTCTCGAGCAAGAGATGGCAGCTGCTGGCGTTGCGAGCGGACAACCAACGGTCTCAATCAGTTAGGCTCGTCGCATGTTGCGAATGTCTAGCCTTTTCTTGCGCACCTTGCGCGATGATCCAGCAGATGCTGAAGTTGCTAGCCATCGCCTCTTAGTTCGTGCAGGCTATATTCGCAGAATTGCAGCTGGTATTTATTCATGGCTGCCACTTGGCTACATCACTCTGCGCAATATCGAACGCGTTGTTCGCGAAGAGATGGACGCAGCTGGATTTCAGGAAGTTCACTTTCCTGCGATGCTGCCAAAAGAGCCATACGAACAAACAAATCGCTGGCAAGAATATGGACCAGATTTATTTCGCTTGCAAGACCGAAAAGGTGGCGATTACTTACTAGGTCCAACTCACGAGGAAATGTTTACCTTGATGGTTAAGGGCGAATATTCCTCATACAAGGATTTACCAGTATCGCTTTATCAAATTCAGACTAAGTATCGCGACGAGACTCGTCCACGATCTGGAATTATCCGTGGGCGCGAATTCGTTATGAAGGATTCATATTCATTTGACCTTACCGATGAAGGTTTGGTTGAGTCTTACCAAAAGCATCGCGCGGCATATATCAAAACTTTTGACCGACTTGGCCTTAGCTACAACATCGTTTCTGCTGTTGCGGGGGCGATGGGTGGATCATCCTCCGAGGAGTTCTTAGCTCCTTGTAATACCGGTGAAGATACATATGTACTCTGCGAAAAATGTGGTTATGCAGCAAATGTAGAAGCGATGGTCACAACTGTGCCGGCAGGCAATCCAAGTGGCGTAGCTGCAATCGAACCTTTTGATTCACCAAATACGCCAACGATTGATTCACTTGTGGAGCTTCTTAATACTAAGTTCGGTGGCAGCTTCACTGGGGCAAGCACGCTAAAAAATGTGATGTTGATGGCTGATGAAAAACCTATCTGCGTACTTGTTCCTGGAGATCGCGAAGTAGATTTAAAGCGTTTACAAGCAAATCTTTCTGGCGTCAAAGAGATACGCGTATTTGAGGATGCAGATTTTGCAAAGCACCCAGGGCTTGTAAAGGGATATATCGGGCCACAGGATGCAAAGAAAAATGGAATCACCGTCTATGCCGATCCTCGTGTTGCACCAGGAACTTCATGGGTAACTGGAGCTAATAAGAAAGATATGCATTCATGTAATGTTGTAAACGGTCGCGACTTTGCAGTTGATGCATATGTTGAGGCAGCAGAAATTCGCGCAGGCGATGCATGCCCCAAGTGCCAAACTCCTGTAGTTATTGATCGCGCAATTGAAATCGGACACATTTTCCAACTTGGTCGTAAGTACGCAGAGGCGTTAGGTCTAACAGTTTTGGATCAAAACGGTAAATCTCAAGTTGTCACAATGGGTTCTTATGGAATCGGTGTATCGCGAGCCGTGGCAGCCGTTGCTGAACAAACACATGATGAAATCGGACTCAGCTGGCCTGTAGAGATTGCGCCAGCAAAGGTGCATATCGTTGCAACGGGAAAAGATGACGCAATCTTTGCAAAGGCGCAAGAGATTGCACTCAGCCTTGAATCGTATGGCGTAACAACAATGCTCGATGATCGTCGCGATCCAAGCGCGGGCGTGAAGTTTAAAGATGCAGAATTGATCGGTATCCCACTCATCGTGGTTGTTGGTAAAGCGCTAGCTGAAGGAAAAGTCGAAGTTCGCGTGCGCAAGAGTGGTGAAAAATCAGAGATTGCAGTGGATGGCGCTGTTAGCGAAATAATTGGGATTTTAAAGTCCATTAAGTAAGTGGTAAATTTCTCGTACAACTTAATAAGGAGATTTACCGATGGCGCTCACTACTCAGATTGCAGAGCTCATAACACCTGCTGTTACCGCGCAGGGATTTTTTCTCGAAGACGTTGCTCTAGTTTCTCCTGGAAAACATCGAATAGTGACCTGCATTGTTGATGGAGAAGTTGCCCTTAATTTAGATCAAGTTACCGCTGTATCCCGCGCAATCTCTGATCTCTTAGATGAATCTCCAATTATGGGAGATCTGCCATTTACTCTCGAAGTTACATCTCCAGGAGTCGATCGCCCACTTACGAATCCTCGTCACTTTGCGAAAAATCACGATCGGCTTTTGAAGGTCATCAAAACAGATGGCGTAGTAATTACTGGACGCATACTTTCTAATACCGAAAACGAGGTCACTCTAAGCGTTGAAAGCAAGAAGGAAGTTTCCGAAGTTGTCCTCGCTCTAGTCGATATAAAGCGAGCAGTCGTAGAAATTGAATTTAATCGTAAGGAAGGAAAATAAGATGCATGTAGAAATGGATGCACTTATCCACCTTACAAACGAGAAGGGGATTCCTCTCGAGCAGCTGATCATTGCAATTGAAATTGGTGTTCTCACCGCCTACAACCAGACCGAGGGTGCAAAGCGTCATGCACATGCCAAGCTCAATCGCGAGACTGGTGAGATTGAAATACTTGTTCCAAATTTTAACGAAATAGGCGAACGTATTAGTGAAGATGTTGATTCACCAGATGGCTTCTCGCGCATCGCAACTTCTACTGCACGGCAAGTAATTAAGATGAAAATGCGTGAGACCAATGATGCTGAGATTGTCGTTGAGTTCACTGCATCTGTTGGCGATGTCATCTCTGGCGTTGTGCAACAAGGGCGCGACCCCAAAATGATTTATGTAAACCTTGGCCGATATGAAGGAAAAATTCCCGCACAGGAGCAAGTTCCTGGCGAAATCTATAACCATGGCGATCGAATAAAATGTTTCGTTGTTGAGGTAAAGCAGGGGATGAAAGGCCCAGAGATTATGTTGTCTCGAAGCCATCCAGCACTTGTAAAGCAACTCTTCGCACTTGAAGTTCCAGAAATCAAAGATCGCATCGTTGAGATTATGGGAGTTGCTCGCGAGGCAGGTCATCGCACAAAGATTTCGGTTCGCTCACACCGGGCGGGAGTCAGCCCTAAAGGTTCACTTATTGGTCCAATGGGCGCACGTGCTCGAGCGGTAATGGATGAGTTGCACGGAGAAAAGATTGACATCGTAGATTGGTCTGAAGATCCTGCAGAATTCGTGGCGCATGCACTTGCTCCAGCGAAAGTTTCGAGTGTGCAAATAGTCGATGAACTAACGCGATCGGCAAAAGTTATTGTTCCGGATTACCAACTCTCGCTAGCCATTGGTAAAGATGGACAGAATGCGCGCCTTGCTGCGCGCCTTACCGGATGGAGAATTGATATTCATCCGGACAATCCAGTTACGCACTAACGCGTAAAAAGCTCTCTATTTAGGCATTCGGGGGTAGGTTCGCTATTCTTTAGCCGTTGGATTCCAGTGTTTGGCGGGCAATGAAACCTCTTCGCATTTTTGCGATACGGACTTGCATAGCTTGTCGAAAGAGCGAAAATTCAGCTAACTTGCTTCGAGTTGTTTTAGTAAATGGAGTTGTTACTCCTGATCTAAAAGGTAACTTGCCGGGCAGGGGAGCGAGGTTACACACCGCGTGTGGCTTTGATGCGATACATCGCAAAGCATTTAAGTGGGCCTTCAAACTCACCGAATCGCCGGATGTATCTCTGTTTAAGAAGTTCCTAACAGAACTTACAGAAATGGATGCGAAAGATATGAAACTTAAATGAGCTCGTTCAGATTATGAGGTCGTCAAACTAAGGCTCGCATCTAAGTAATACATGCGGGCCAAGACAGGAGAAATGTGTCAAAGGTCCGCGTACATGAGTTGGCAAAACAACTCGGTATGGAGAGCAAGGTTGTTCTTGCAAAACTCCAAGAAATGGGCGAATTCGTTCGCTCGGCATCATCAACTGTAGAAGCGCCGGTAGTGCGCAAGCTTTTGGATATGTATCCAGATGCAAAGCCAGTTGAAGAGAAAAAGCCCGTTAAGAAAGCAGCCGCAAAGAAGGCTGCTGCCAAGAAAACGGTTGAAGTAAATCCAGAGCTAGCTGCAGAACTTGCCGCAGAACTCGGTGTTGATCTTGTCGCACTTAAGGCTGCGCGCGCAGCCGAAGCTGCATCGCAAGCTGCCGCGCAAGCGCCATCAACACATGTTGCAGAAACTCCTGCAACGCCAACAACTCCTGTAGCACCACGTCCAGGAAACAATCCTTTCTCTACTGGCGGAGTAGTTCCACGCCCACCACGTCCAGGAAATAATCCATTCTCAACTGGCGGCGCAGTTCCACGTCCACCACAACGACCAGCAGGAACAACTAGTAGCGGTCCACGTTCGCCAATGTCAGGTGCTCGTCCAGGTTCTGTTCGCCCAGGTTTTGCTGCTCGTCCGCAAACTGCACGTCCAACAACAGGCGGTACTAGTAATTACCCACCACGTACTGGTGCAACAGGTGCACCAAATCCAAATAGTCCTTACAAATCAAATGGTCCTGCAGGTTCTGGTGGCCCATCTCGTCCAGGTGGCGGTGGTCCAGGTCGCGGTCCAGGTCGCGGCGGTGCAGCTGGTGCATTTGGTAAGAATGCAAGTAAGAGTTCAAAGCGCAAACCAAAATCGAAGAAGGCGTTGCGTGATGAATTCGACAATATGCAAGCACCACAACTTGGTGGCGCAGTTATTCCGCACGGAGATGGAAAGACTCCAATTCGTATGCGCCGTGGTTCTTCCCTTGCAGACTTTGCAGAAAAAATTGGTGCAGATCCAGCAGCGTTAGTTTCTGCGCTATTCCACTTAGGTGAAATGGTGACAGCAACACAATCTGTGGATGCCGATACATTTGAAATTCTTGGTGTTCAGCTTGGCTATGACATTCAAATCGTTAGCCCAGAAGATGAAGACCGCGAACTTCTACAAGACTTCGATATCGACTTAGCGAAAGAAATTGAAGAGCTAGATCCTTCAGAACTCGTAGCTCGTCCGCCTGTCGTTACTGTCATGGGTCACGTTGACCACGGTAAGACAAGCCTTCTTGATGCGATTCGTAAGACCGAAGTATTTAAATCTGAAGCTGGTGGAATTACTCAGCACATTGGTGCCTACCAAATTCATCATGATCACGATGGTGTAAATCGCGCAATCACATTTATCGATACGCCGGGTCACGAAGCGTTTACCGCTATGCGTGCTCGCGGTGCAAAGGTAACTGACATTGCGGTACTTGTAGTTGCAGCAGATGACGGCATCATGCCTCAGACAATTGAAGCTCTAAACCATGCTCAAGCAGCAGATGTGCCAATTGTTGTTGCAGTAAACAAGATCGATAAGGAAGGCGCCAACCCAGATAAGGTCCGCCAGCAACTGACTGAATACAACTTGATTGCAGAGGAGTACGGCGGAGACACAATCTTCGTAAACGTTTCTGCAAAGGCAGGACAAGGAATAGATCAACTTATCGAATCAATTCTTCTTACAGCAGATGCTGCAATCGATCTTCGCGCAGTTGCCGATGACGAGGCTCGCGGTGTTGCTATCGAAGCTCACCTTGACCGCGGTCGTGGTCCAGTTGCAACAGTTCTTGTTCAGCGCGGAACTCTTCGCGTTGGAGATGCAATCGTTGCTGGTGGATCATTTGGTCGCGTTCGTGCAATGCTCGATGAGGACGGTGGAGCAGTTGAAGAAGCTGGTCCATCACGTCCGGTGCAAGTTCTTGGATTTACTTCCGTTCCAAGTGCAGGAGATACATTCCTAGTTGCAGATGAAGACCGTACTGCTCGCCAAATTGCTGAAAAGCGTCAGGCTGCAGAACGTAACGCTCAACTTGCTAAGGCTCGCAAGAAGGTTTCACTTGAAGACTTTATGGAGCAGTCAAAGATCTCAACACTTAACCTCATTCTTAAGGGTGACGTGTCAGGTTCTGTTGAAGCCCTAGAAGATGCACTTATGCAACTCGATGTTGGAGCAGAAGTTGATCTTCGCGTTATTCACCGTGGCGTAGGTGCGATTACCAAGAGCGATATCACTCTTGCATCCGCGTCCACTGCAGTAGTGATCGGCTTCAACGTTAAGCCAGAACCACAAACTGCAATTTACGCTGATCAAGAAGGCGTTGAAGTTCGCTTCTACTCAGTTATCTACAACGCAATTGAAGAGATTGAACTCTCACTTAAGGGCTTGCTCAAGCCAGAGTACGAAGAAGTTGTACTCGGCAACGCAGAAGTTCGAGAGATCTTTAAATCTTCTAAGGCAGGAAACATTGCCGGTTCAATCGTTCGCGATGGAACCATTCGACGTAATGCAAAAGCTCGCATCATGCGTGGAGATGAAGTGCTAGTTGATAACCTCACTATTGATTCTCTTAAGCGCTTCAAGGACGATGCAACTGAAGTCAAGGAAGGCTTCGAGTGCGGTATCGGACTTGGAAATATGAAGGACCTTCAGATCGGTGACACGATTCAGGTCTTCGAGATGCGCGAGAAGAAGCGCGTTTAAAAATGGGCCAATCACACCGTACTCAAAAAGTTGCCGACCGCATCAAAGTGGTGGTGGCGCAACAACTTGAAACGAAGATTAAAGATCCTCGTTTGGGTTTTGTCACCGTCACTGATGCGCGAGTAACTGGCGATTTGCAGAACGCTTCAATCTTCTACACCGTATTTGGCGATGAAGATCAACGCGCCGCTACTGCGGCTGCACTTGAAAGCGCTAAAGGGGTTATTCGAAGCGCCGTTGGTCGCGAACTTCAAACTCGCATCACGCCTTCAATCGAATTCTTTGAAGATGGACTTCCAGAGAGCGCAAAAGCTTTAGATAGCCTGCTCGACAAAGTTCATCAATTAGATGCTGAGGTTGCTAATTTGCGTAAGGGTGCGACTCCCATCGCCGGTGATGCTCCGTATAAGCACGACCAGTAATTTGCTATGACTACAAATGGTTTTCTAGTTGTAGATAAAGCTGGCGGCATGACAAGTCATGATGTTGTAGCTGTTGCGCGTAAAGCACTTGGTACTAAAAAGGTTGGCCACGCCGGAACTCTTGATCCAATGGCTACCGGAGTATTGGTGCTTGGCTTTGGCAACGGCACACGCCTTTTGCAGTACATCACAGATGGAGATAAGTCCTATACGGCGACAATTGTTTTAGGTGTATCGACAGTTACTGATGATCATGAAGGTGAGGCTCTTTCGACAACTGATGCATCCGGTGTAAGCGATCAAGCAATTACAAGCGAACTCGCAAAGATGGAGGGCGAAATTGCGCAACGGCCATCTTCGGTTTCAGCAGTTAAGGTCGCTGGCGAACGTGCATATGATCGAGTGCGCGCTGGAGAAATTTTCGAACTCGATGCCCGCACAGTAACGATTTCAAATCTCAAGGTTCAAGATATTCGACACCTTGAAAAGACAACAGAAGTTGATATTGATGTTACGTGTTCTGCCGGAACTTTTATACGAGCAATCGCCAGAGACTTGGGCGCCGCACTTGGCGTTGGGGGTCACTTACGGGTTCTTCGGCGAACGCGCGTTGCAGACTTTCCCATCGCAAGGGCAATAACGCTAGAACAACTCAAAGATGGTCAATTCACGCCGCTTGTATTAGCAGATGTCGCTCGAAAAACTTTTACTCCGCGCGAGCTTGATCTCACTGAAGTAAACGAACTTTCCTTTGGACGCCCACTTGTAGCCAATGCTGGTCCAGAAATATTTGCTGCCCTGTCACCGGATAATCAGCTCATCGCCTTGCTTAAAAATGAAGGTGACAAAGCCAAACCCATCGCAGTTTTTGCGGCAGCGAACTAATAACTGAGATACTCACCAAATGAGTCAGCCGATTGCCAATCAGAGCGTCGTGGTCATCGGCGTATTTGATGGCGTGCACCGTGGACACCAGGTTCTGCTCAACCGGGCAAAGGAAATAGCTGACGGCCGCACAATAATTGCTCTAACTTTTGATCCACATCCAATGAAAATTTTTGCACCAGATAAAGCTCCCACTCTTTTAGTAACTCTTGCTGATCGAGTGGAGCTGCTCAAGATCCATAACGCAGATCAAGTTGCAGTAATGGTTTTCAACGAAAAGTTTGCCGAAATGACTCCAGAAGCATTTGTTAAGAACGTCCTCGTGGATCAACTACGCGCATCAACAATTATCGTCGGTAAGAATTTCACTTACGGACACAAAGCAGCAGGAAATGTAGATTCACTTATATTGGATGGAATCAAAAATAATTTCACAGTCGATGTACAAGAATTGAAAGCAGGGGATGACCAACCTATTTCCTCGACTCTTATTCGAAAGCTTGTCATTGATGGAAACGTTGAAAAAGCACGGGAATTTCTCTCTAGACCTCATCGTTTGGATGGCGTAGTTGTTCATGGAGAAAAGCGTGGACGAGAAATTGGATATCCCACTGCAAATCTAGGAAACATCGATGACCAAACAATTCCTGCTGATGGTGTGTATGCAGGTTGGCTCACGGTAGGAATTAATTACTGGCCTGCTGCGATTTCAATTGGAACCAACCCAACATTTGCGGGAGTTCGTGGTCGCCAGGTAGAGGCATACGCCCTTGATCAAGAAGGGTTAGATTTATACGATAAGAACGCATCCATTGAATTCGGGTGGCGCCTTCGCGAGACGTTAAAGTTTGATTCACTCGACGAGTTATTGGTGCAGATGAAAAAGGATTGCGATAAAGCAAGAGAGCTCACGGAAGCGTAAATTTTCACGCTCAATTTCACTTATCCAGAAGCCGCAGGTAAAGTTAGCCCCGTCCAACGATAAAAAAGTGAGCGTCCGTGTATCAAACCGGGCGCCGTCGGTGGCAGTAACTAAGGAGAGTCAGAAATGGCACTAACACCAGAAGTAAAGAAAGAAATCATTGCTAAGTACGGC
>CAIMUD010000119.1 GCA_903844585.1 uncultured Actinomycetes bacterium
ACCAGACCAGGCAGCTGTATTAAGGGCTGCAAATTTATTGTCGCCAACTGGAATGACCGTTGCAAAGTACTCTTTAAAGAGTTCTGGATGTTGCTTAAGGGCGCTATCGGTATCGAGGAAAATGACGCCTTGCTTCTCCAAGTCCTCTCGGATGGAGTGATAAACAACTTCTGATTCGTACTGTGCTGCCACTCCAGATACAAGACGTTGCTTTTCTGCCTCTGGAATACCTAAGCGATCATAAGTATTTTTAATATCGTCAGGTAGGTCATCCCACGTTGTTGCTTGTTTTTCCGTTGAACGCACAAAATATTTAATCGTGTCGAAGAAAATTCCAGAAAGATCTGAACCCCATGAAGGCATTGGCTTCTTTTCGAAGAGCGAAAGACCTTTAAGTCGTAGGTCCAACATCCATTGAGGTTCGCTCTTCTTTGAAGAGATGTCGCGAACTACATCTTCGTTGATGCCACGCTTTGCATTACTACCTGCATCATTGGAATCTGACCAACCATATTCATAGTTTCCGAGTCCATCGAGTTCTGGATGTGCAGTTGTCATCGCTTTGCCTTTCCGGCAGTAGTTGTTTTATTTGGTGATTTCATCTTCGGTATATATGTGGTGCAAACACCATCACCATGTGCGATGGTTGCTAGTCGTTGTACGTGCGTACCGAGAAGCGCAGAGAAGGCCGCCGTCTCAGCTTCGCAAAATTCGGGAAATTCAGCAGCAACGTGCGCAATAGGACAGTGATGCTGGCAAATTTCTTCACCCTGTCCGCGCACCTCAACGCTTGCGGCATAACCTTGTTCGGTTAAAAATGTCGCCAGAGCTTGCGTCTTGTGTGACTTTTTGGAAATTACAACACTTGCTTTTCTTTGAATTTCATCCGCTCTGCTTTGTGCAAACGCTTTGACAAGGTGCTCACCTGATTGTGCGGACATAAACTTCAGAGCCGAGACTGCCAAGTCATCGTAAGAATGTTCAAATTTTTGACGACCAAAGTCAGTCATCACGAAGACCTTCGATGGTCGACCGCGACCACGAACTAGCGCGCTATGAGGTTCGCGTGCTTGGAGAATATTTTCCTCAACAAGATGATCGAGATGTCGTCTAATACCTGCTGGAGTTATGCCGAGTCTTTGTCCAAGAACTGCAGCAGTCGATGGTCCATTTTCAAGAATTGATTTAGCCACAGCATCTCTGGTGCGCAGATCTTCCCCCGAGTTGGTGGGGCTCTGCTGATGTGAGCGGGTAGCTATTTTCACAACAGTATTGTGTCGTAATTCGGGCGGGCTTTCCAGTTGGGAGCGCGTAGGCTGAGCGGCGTGAAGATACGAGCCCTAGCATTTGGAGCCCTTTTGGTTCTGCAAACGGCTTTGATCATAACTGGCGGTGCTGTTCGCCTAACAGGTTCTGGGCTTGGATGTCCGACCTGGCCGCAATGCACCCCAGGTTCCTATACCCCAGTCCCCCACCAAGCTGAAGGTCAACTCCATGCCTGGATTGAATTTGGAAATCGGCTCTTAACTTTTGCCCTCGTTGCTGTCGCACTCCTTGTACTGGCGCTAGTAATGCGCAATAGGAGAAAGGATTTACGTTTACTGGCAGTTGGTCAGGTTCTCGGGATTTTTGGTCAGGGAGTTTTAGGCGGAATTACTGTTCTAACCGATTTAAATCCCATCCCTGTTGCTGGACATCTTTTATTGTCAATAGTTCTTGTTGCAGGGGCGGTTTCGCTATTTGAACGTAAAAATTATCCGGCAAAGGTAATGGCTAATTCAGCTACACCCCTGTCAATTATTTCTCGCACCCATATTTCTCTTGCTTTTATAGTTATAGCTCTCGGAACTATCGTGACTGGTAGCGGCCCCCATGCCGGAGATCTACAAGCCAAACGCTTTGGCTTCGATATCCGCACTGTGGCTTGGATTCACGCAGATGCAGTTATCGCGCTTCTAGGTATTTCCCTCACGCTTTATTTTGTAAACGGGGCAAGTAAGCAAACAAAGAAACTTCTTCTCACTTTTTTCGCCATTGCAATTTTGCAAGGTTTCATTGGTTATCTACAATACTTCACAGGAATCCCAGAAATTCTTGTGGCAGCACATCTACTTGGTGCATCTCTAGTCTGGATCGCAGCGTGGCGTATCCGACTTTCAATCTCGCATACTCGAGAAATATCTGCGTAAATTACATAGGAGAAATACATGACAAAGCTCGCTGGCTGGACCGAACTAGATGATCGTGCGGTAGCTTATGCTCGCGCACTTGCCGCTGATGCTGTGCAAAACGCTGGTCATGGACACCCAGGCACAGCGATGGCGCTGGCACCTGTTGCTTACAATCTATTTCAACGCCATCTAGTTCATGATCCAGCAGATGCACATTGGCTCGGGCGCGATCGTTTCATTCTCTCCTGTGGTCACTCTTCGCTGACTTTGTACACCCAGCTTTTCTACAGTGGTTATGGTCTTGAACTAGATGACATCAAAGCTTTTCGCCAAGCAAACTCACTGACCCCTGCGCACCCCGAATATGGCCATACAGTCGGAGTTGAAATGACAACGGGTCCACTCGGTGCTGGTATTGCTACTTCCGTAGGATTTGCGATGGCTGCTAGATACGAGCGCGGACTTTTAGATCCTGATGCAAAAACTGGCGCATCACTCTTCGATCATTCTATTTGGGTTATATGTTCAGATGGAGATCTGCAAGAAGGGGTATCCGCCGAAGCATCATCTCTTGCCGGAACACAGGGCCTTGGAAACCTCAACGTGATTTATGACGATAACCGGATTTCAATCGAAGGCGACACACATCTTTCATTTACCGAAGATGTCTCTGCTCGCTATCTGGCATATGGCTGGCATGTTATTGATGTCGCAGCCTTAAACGATGGCAACGTTGATCTAGAGAGCCTTGATGCGGCAATGATCGCGGCAAAGGCCCACACTGATAAACCATCTCTCATCCGGCTGCATAGCGTAATCGCGTGGCCCGCACCAAAACTTCGCAACTCTGCAAAAGCTCACGGTGCTGCACTTGGAGATGATGAAGTTGCCGCAACTAAGAAGGAGCTCGGTCTAAATCCTGATGAGAAGTTTGCGATGCCATCTGATGTTTTGGCTCATGTGAGAAAAGTTAAAGATCGCGGTGCAGAACTTCACAAGGAATGGAATAGAAAATTTGCGACATGGAAAAGCGCTAACCCTGAGCGCGCAAAACTTCTTGAGCGCCTTGTAAAGCGCGAACTCCCCAGCGATCTTCAATCGGCTCTCCCGATTTTTCCAGCTGGGAAAGATGTTCCGACTCGTAAAGCATCAGGAGATGTCATTCAAGCAATTGCAAAGGCGCTTCCAGAATTTTGGGGTGGTTCTGCAGATTTAGCAGAAAGCAACAACACCATCATTGAGGGTACTGGTTCATTCTTGCCAGCATCGAGTGATATGAAGGGTGCAAATCCTTACGGTCGCATGGTGCACTTTGGAATTCGCGAACATGCAATGGGTATGGCTGTTAACGGGATTACTCTCCATGGACTTACTCGTTCATTCGGTGGAACATTTGCTGTCTTTAGCGATTTCATGCGCCCGGCTGTACGACTTGCAGCCCTTATGAATATCGGTTCGACATTCGTGTGGACTCACGTTTCGATTGGTCTCGGTGAAGATGGACCTACACACCAACCCGTAGAGCATTTAGCGGCGCTGCGCACTATCCCAAATTTTGCAGTTGTTCGACCTGCAGATGCCAATGAAGTAGCACACGCATGGCTTTCAATACTGCGACGTAACAAGCCAGCAGGAATTTTGCTTTCAAGACAAAATCTTCCTGTTGTGGATCGCACAACTCATGCAACAGCAACAATGGTTGATAAGGGCGCATACGTTCTTAAAGAATCATCTAAGGCAGCGGAAGTGATTTTGATAGCAACAGGATCCGAAGTTAGCGTTGCGTTGGCTGCTCAGATCGAACTCGAGGCCAAGGGCATTGCGACTCGAGTTGTGAGCGCTCCTTGTCTAGAGTGGTTCGACGAACAACCGGATTCATATAAGGACGAGGTGCTTCCAAAATCAACCAAGGTGCGCGTAAGTATCGAAGCAGGTGTTGCACAGGGATGGCGTGAATACATTGGAGATTCAGGTATTTCAATCTCACTTGAACATTACGGTGCCTCGGCCTCAGCTGCCACTCTCTTTAAGGAGTACGGCTTCACAGCCGAGAACGTCGTCGCAAAGGTGTCGAAAGCGCTAGGTAAATGATTCGCGTAAGCGGACCATCACTGACAAAGGTAGATCGCACATCCGCGCTGTATGCGCTCCTTGAAAATACGCACATTCGTATCGCGCAAAAGGATGCCAGCACGTGGGGTCATGGCGCTGCAGCAGAGGCCGCAATTCGACTCAACTGGGTGGATTTACCTGCATCTTCTAGAACACTTCTTCCAGAGATTTCTCAGATAGTCGCAAAGTTTAAAGGTTTTCAACACTTAGTCCTCTGTGGCATGGGCGGTTCATCCCTGGCCCCAGAAGTCATCGCGCACACATATGGCAAAAGTATTTTTATTCTTGATTCAACTGACCCAAATTACATCGCGCATATAGAAGCTTTTCAACTAGAGAAAACTCTTGTAGTTGTCAGCTCTAAATCAGGTTCGACCATAGAGGTTGCATGTCAGCTCTCCTACTTTGAAAACAAATATAAGAGTGATGGTTTAAATCCAGTAAATCACATGCTTTTTATAACTGATCCAAACTCTCCCCTTGATGCTCAGGCTCGAAAGGCTGGCTATTCAGTTGTAAATGCAGATTCAAAAGTTGGTGGGCGATTTAGCGCACTGACTGCATTTGGACTTCTTCCAGCAGCTCTTATGGGTATCGACCCTTTGCTTCTACTAGATCAAGCTCAAAACGCCAAAGCGCAATTTCTTGCCCAACATTTTCAGATTCTTGACGTTGCTTATGTATTAGCCAAGATTGCAGGACAGTTTGTAGGTTTCACTGATGCGGGTTCTAAGGTTCCAGGACTTGCCGATTGGATTGAACAGCTTATTGCTGAATCGACCGGCAAAAATGAAAAGGGTCGCCTTCCTATAGCTACCGAGAGCGTTGCAAGCGCTGCAGCGGGCGGGGCCCTTAGCGTTGCATTTGCTCCAGATTCACAAGCAGATCTTGTTATTGAAGCAGAACTCGGTGAGCATTTCATTTTCTGGGAATGGGTAACAGCTCTTGTAAGTGCAGCACTTGAAGTTGACCCCTTCAATCAACCCAATGTTATTGAAGCAAAAGAAGCAACAGTTCAACTCTTAAGCACGTGGGATTCCAAATTGCCGCAAATTTCTGGAGATGCCGAAGATGGTGAAATAGAAATCTTTGGTCATGGCGCAACAATCGTTTCGGCGCTGAAGAATCTGATCGCAAATACCGAATCAGATGGCTACATAGCGATCATGGCCTACCTTGATCGCATTGATGACTGGAAAGTTTGCGAGCTGCGCAAAATCCTGTCCGAAAAATCTGGTCGCCCGGTAAGTTTTGGATGGGGTCCAAGATTTATGCATTCAACTGGGCAGTTCCATAAGGGCGGACAACAAAATGGGTCCTTCCTTCAGATCACTGGTGAGACAACTTCAGATTTCGATATCCCAGGCAAATCCTTTGATTTTAAGACCCTTCTTATGGCCCAAGCTCTCGGTGATGCTCACGCTCTGGTGAAAAGAAAATACCCGCTTCTTCGTCTGCATTTAAAGAATCGAAGTGCGGGTATTGACCACGTACTTAAAGCTGCACGCAGCCTTTAACTTTTATTCGTCGTCTCCACGGAGTTTACGTAAGGCTTCTTCCAAAATCTTTGCACCTTCAGTGTCGCTACGTCGTTCCTTTACGTAAGCAAGGTGCGTCTTGTATGGAACGTTTACGACTGCGCTAGGTGGATTGTTACGATCACGGCCGGCCGGTAAACCACACTTAGGACAATCCCACTCAGCGGGGATGATGACAGTTTCTTCTACAGCAAAAGATGGACGTACTTCATGTCCCTTTGCACACCAATATGAAACTGTTGCGCGCTCAATTTGATCACCGCGTTCAGCCTCGCCCATTGGGCCAGCGCCGACACGACTTCCGCGAATTGCACTTGCCATTTATTAACCCTTCAAGAGAAGACTAAGAGCGATTACTCCAGCAAACCAGAGACCGCCTACAACGATTGTGATGCGGTCAAGATTTCGTTCTACTACCGAGGATCCTCCGTAGTTTGAAGAAATTCCGCCACCGAAAAGATCCGAGAGTCCGGCGCCTTTACCTTTATGGAGAAGAACTAGAAGGATCATCAAAACGCTTGTGATGATCAAGAATATTGATAGAGCTAATTTCACGGTAAAACTCCTAGCTAGTTAGAGCGTCAGGATACTAGAGGTTGAAAGGGTTTATTCTGCTGGCGCAGCATGGAACTTGGCGATTTTCGCCAACTCCTCGGGGTCCAGGCTTGCTCCCCCGATGAGTGCGCCATCTACATCTTCCTTCTTCATGATCTCTACGATATTTGAAGACTTAACTGAACCTCCATAGAGAATGCGCATATTGGATGCAATATCGGCTGAACCAATTGAGGCTATCTCTTCACGGATCGCTGCACACACTTCTTGCGCATCCTCAGGCGTAGCCGTCTTGCCAGTACCAATAGCCCAAACAGGCTCGTATGCAATGATAATCTTCTTTAGTTCTGGTTTTGTGAAACCTTCAAGCCCTGCTCGAACTTGACGAATAACGTGAGAAACATGTGTTCCGGCTTCGCGAATAGCCAACTCTTCGCCAACACAAAAGATTGGAGTGAGTTCGTTTGCCAACGCTGCTTTGATTTTGCGATTAACAAGAGCATCATCTTCTTTATGAATCGCACGACGCTCAGAGTGCCCAATAACAACAAATGTACAACCGAGCTTTGCAAGCATTTGTCCAGAAATATCACCGGTAAATGCCCCACTCGCATCAGGTGAAAGATCTTGCGCACCGTAAAGCAGACGCAATCGGTCGCCATCTACAAGAGTCTGAATAGAACGGATATCAGTAAATGGTGGAATCACTGCGATGTCTACAGCGTCGTAATCCTTATCGTCTAATGAGTAAACCAACTTCTGAGCTACGGCGATAGCCTCAAGGTGATTAAGGTTCATCTTCCAGTTACCTGCCATCAGTGGCTTACGCATTAGTGCTCCTTTTGTATTTACGTGAATGTGTTTTGAAATTAGAGATCAAGGGCTATAAGGCCTGGGAGTTCTTTGCCTTCGAGGTATTCAAGGGAAGCGCCGCCTCCTGTTGAAATATATCCAAACTCTGAATCAGAAAATCCAAGCGCCCGTACTGCAGCGGCTGAATCTCCTCCGCCAACGACTGAAATTCCTTTAACTTCAGTGAGGGCTTTAGCAACAACCTTCGTACCGTTAGCAAATAAGGGAAATTCAAAAACTCCCATGGGTCCATTCCAGAAAACAGTTTTGCATGCAGAGATTGCTTCGGCAAAGGCTGCTGCTGATTTGGGACCAATATCTAAGCCCATTTGATCGGCTGGAATTGCATCTGCTTCGACAAGGGTTGCGGGCGCATCACTTGAAAATGCTGGAGCAACAACGATATCTGTTGGCAAAACAAGCTTTACGCCAGAATCTGCAGCTTGCTTGATTAACCCTTTAACAGTCTCAATCAAATCTCTCTCTACAAGAGAAGAACCAATTTCTTTACCTTGCGCCGCAAGAAATGTGAAAACCATTCCACCGCCAATAGCCATCACATCGACTTTGCCTAGCAAATTTGCGATAACGCCAATCTTGTCTGAAACTTTGGCGCCTCCGAGAACTACGCCATAGGGGCGTTCGGGGTTTTCAGTAAGTTTCTTCAGTACTTCAACTTCTGCAGCAACGAGGGTACCTGCTGCATGAGGAAGAAGTTTTGGAAGATCAAAGACAGAAGCGTGCTTGCGGTGAACTGCGCCAAATCCATCACCAACATAAACATCGGCAAGAGCGGCAAGCTCTTTGGCTAGCGCGCTTCGTTCCGAAGCATCTTTAGATGTCTCAGCCCCGAGAAATCGAATATTTTCAAGTAATAGGATCTCGCCAGATTTTAAAGCCTGCGCCTTCTTACTGACATCTTCCCCTGTTACAGCGCCCGCGAAAATTACTGGCTTACCTAAAAGTTCGCTAAGTCTTGCAGCAACTGGTGCGAGTGAGAGCTCTGGTTTTGCTTCACCTTTTGGGCGACCAAGATGTGCGGCAATGACCAGACTGGCACCTTTATCCAGCAGAAACTTAATGGTTGGAAGCGAAGCTTTGATTCGACCGTCATCGGTAATTTTTCCTTCTTTCAAAGGAACATTAAGGTCACAGCGTAAGAAGACTCGCTTACC
>CAIMUD010000120.1 GCA_903844585.1 uncultured Actinomycetes bacterium
ATTGGCTTGCACCACTCTTTACTGAACATGGAGAGCACACCGAGCTCCTAAAGCCTGCAGTTGTTTCAGGGCTGGCGCTACTCATGGTCGCAATCGGTGTGGCAATTGCACTCTTTAAATATCAATTTGGTGAAGTAAGTAAAACAACCCCTGAAGATGTTTCAATCTTGACTCGCTTTGCGCGCCGCGATCTCGGCCAAGATGCCTTTAACGAGGCGGTATTCATGCGCCCAGGCCAAGGACTTACAGCGATCTTGGTTAAGGCAGATGAGTCGGTTGTAGATGGCGCAGTTCGCGCCGTTGGTTCGATGGCACTTGGATCTGGTTCTGTACTTCGCAAAATTCAGACAGGATTCGTGCGCAGTTATGCAGCACTTATTCTTGTAGGAGCAGTAGCACTTATCGCAGCGATTTGGGTGGTCACGCAATGACGACGTTAACCATCATGGGTTTGCTCCCGCTACTTGGGGCACTTGCTATTGCTGTCGTGCCAAAGTCAAATGAGCTGCTGACAAAGCAAATTGCACTTGCAACAACAATCATTGTTGCTCTTGCTGGAATTCTTACGACAGTTAAATTCGATTTTGCGCAGACTTCGCTGCAGTTTGTAGAGTCATATGACTGGATTCCTGCATTTGGAATCAAATATGCGCTGGGCGTTGATGGAATTGCTCTCGTGCTGATTCTGTTATCAGTGCTCCTTGCGCCGATAGTTGTTTTGGCTGGATGGAATGAATCAGAAGGCGGACGTTGGGGAGCAAAAACTTTCTACATTTTGCTACTCACTCTTGAAACGATGATGATTGGTGTATTTGCATCAACAGATGTTTTCTTGTTCTATGTATTTTTCGAAGCAATGTTGATTCCTGTGTATTTTCTTATCGGTGGGTATGGCACAGGGGAGCGCGCAGCTGCTGCAGTGAAGTTCCTTTTGTACAGTCTTCTCGGTGGACTTTTGATGCTCGCATCAATTATTGGTCTTTATGTGATTTCAGGACGCAACGGTGCCCACACATTTGATATTAACGAACTTTCAAAACTGAGCCAAGTCATGAGTCCAACAACCCAGAACTTGTTATTCCTTGGATTCTTCATTGCATTTGCAATTAAAGCTCCGATTTGGCCACTACATACATGGCTTCCTGATGCGGCTCAATCTGCAACTCCAGGAACATCAGTACTCCTACTGGGAGTTCTGGATAAGGTCGGAACTTTCGGAATGATCCGCTATTGCCTCACACTATTCCCCGATGCAAGCAAGACTTTTACGCCAGTAATCATCGTGTTTGCAGTTATTTCAATTCTTTACGGAGCCTTCCTTGCAATTGGTGCACGTGACATTAAGCGCCTCATTGCGTATACATCGATTTCACACTTTGGATTCATCACTATGGGAATTTTTGCGATGACTTCACAAGCACAAAGTGGAGCAACTCTATATATGTTTAACCACGGTTTTTCTACGGCAGCGCTTTTCTTAGTTGCTGGTTGGATGATTTCTCGCCGCAAGTCATCAACAATTGCAGACTTCGGCGGATTACAACGTGTGACGCCTGTAATGGCATGGAGCTTCTTTATTGCTGGAATGTCGAGCCTTGCACTTCCAGGTCTTTCAAGTTTCGTAAGTGAATTCCTCGTACTTGTCGGAACATTTACTCGGTATCCAGTAGCTGCCATTATCGCAACCTTTGGAATCGTTCTTGCAGCTCTCTACATTTTGATTCCTGTTCAGCGCGCACTTCATGGGCCGACAACTCCAGGCAATGAAAACCTTCCTGACTTAAATATCCGCGAAAAGATTGCGATTGCACCAGTGATTGCAGTCATCGTTGTTCTAGGTTTCTATCCATCACCGCTGCTGAAAATAATTAATCCAGCTGCTGCTCACGTTGTAACTCAGCAAGGATTTAGCGATCCAGCTCCCACATCGATTGAGGACAAATAATGATGGGCTTTACAGCGCCAACACTTGATTACTTACTGCTAGCGCCAATATTGGTTGTGCTTGGTGGCGCACTTATCGGTGTTCTGATTGAAGCTTTTGCTCCCCGAGCAGCTCGCGCTTCATCGCATCTATTTATTACTTTGGCTTCCCTTGTTACAGCCCTCGCCTTCATTATTCGTAACCATTCAAAATCTTCAGTAACTGCGGCTATGGGTTCTGTTGCAATTGATGGTGCTGGCGTACTGCTTCAAGCTTCTGTACTGATCATTGCAATCATTTCAGTTTTCTTACTCGCAGACCAAGAAAACTTCACAGCACTTGCTGCCGCAATTCCTGGATCAGATGAAGAGCGAGTTTCTCTCAATCAGGATTTAAGAGTTACTGAGGTTTACCCACTTACACTTTTTGCTGTCGCGGGAATGCTTCTCTTCCCTGTATCTACCGATTTAATTACTCTCTTCGTGGCGCTAGAAATGCTTTCGTTGCCGCTCTATCTTCTCGCCGGACTTTCTCGCCGCCGTAGATTGATGTCTCAAGAATCTGCACTCAAGTATTTCTTACTTGGAGCATTCTCATCAGCCTTCTTCTTATTTGGCGTTGCCTATCTTTATGGATATTCATCCTCAATAACTTTTATTGGTTTGCACGACGCGGTTGTAGGTGGCTCTGGCAACGATATTTTCCTTCTCCTTGGAATCGCCTTTCTTTCAGTAGGACTTCTATTTAAAGTGGGTGCTGTGCCTTTTCACGCTTGGGCGCCAGATGTTTATCAAGGAGCACCAACAGCTGTTACAGCTTTTATGGCGGCTGCTACAAAAGTTGCTGCCTTCGGTGCAATGCTTCGTATCTACTACGTTTCATTTGCTGAAGATTACTTACAGTGGAAACCTGCTCTTACGCTGATTGCAATCATCACTATGGTTTTTGGGTCACTTGTTGCAATCGCGCAGCGAGATGTAAAGCGCATGCTCGCTTACTCATCTATCGCGCACGCTGGTTTCTTGCTCTCAGGTGTAGTAGCTCTTAACAAGGCCGGCCTTGATGCATCTATTTTCTACCTATTTGCATATGGCATAGCCACCGTCGGTGCATTTGCAGTTGTGACTCTTGTACGCGATTCAGCGGGAGAAGTAACTGATCTCAATCGCTGGAGCGGTCTAGGAAAGCGTTCTCCTCTTGTGGCAACAGCATTTGCAGGATTCCTACTTGCCTTTGCCGGAATACCACTTACTAGTGGATTTATTGGAAAGTTTTCTATCTTCTCTGCAGCTTATGAAAGTGGATCAATAGCCCTGCTGATTGCCGGCGTCCTTTCCTCGGCTATTGCTGCCTTCTTCTATATTCGCGTAATTGTTCTTATGTTCTTTAAAGATCAGGCAGAAGATGGAACAAGCGTTGTTATTCCATCAATTTATACACAGATCGCGATAGTTACATCATTTGCCGTAACTTTTGTTCTTGGTCTTTACCCAACGCCACTTATTAACTTCATTGCAAATACAGCAACCTTCTTACGCTAATGTCAACATTTGGCATTCCCGAAGTAGCACCTGCTCTAGAAGCAGATCTTTCTCGTGGAATGCAAGCGGTTGAAGCCTTACTTCGCGAACACATTAAAGGCGAATACCCACTTGTGGAAGAGACATCTCGCCATTTGGTTGAAGCCGGCGGAAAGCGTCTACGACCACTGCTAACTCTTATAACTTCGCACTTTGGCAACCCAGAGAAAAAGGGGATAGTTGAAGCAGCAGTTGTTTGTGAGTTAACGCATCTTGCAACGCTCTATCACGATGATGTTATGGATGAGGCGCCACTTCGCCGAGGAGTAGAGAGCGCGAATAATCGTTGGGGAAATACAGTCGCAATTCTTACCGGTGATTATCTTTTCTCTAAAGCTTCTGACTTACTTGCAGACCTTGGGCCTGAAGCTGTGCGACTTCAAGCAAAAACATTTGAACGCCTTGTCATTGGACAGATTATGGAGACTCAAGGGCCGCAAAACGGTGAAGATCCACTAGAGCATTATTTGCGCGTTGTTGCAGATAAGACTGGCTCTTTGATTTCAACAAGCGCAAGATTCGGTGCACTCCTGGCTGGTGCCCCCCGCGATGTAGTTTCAACTCTTACTGAGTTTGGTGAGCAAATTGGAGTTGCATTCCAATTAGCAGATGATGTGATCGATATTGCAAGTGAATCCAACCAGTCAGGGAAAACGCCGGGTACTGATTTAAGAGAAGGCGTACCAACGCTCGTAACTCTCAACGTCATGAAGTCTACGAATACTGCTGATAAAGATTTAAAGAAATTACTAAGTAAGCCAATTCATGATGAAAAGACTGTAAAGCAAGTGCTTAAAGCCCTTCGTTCACATGTTGCTCTTGAACAATCTCGTGAGCAACTGCTACAAATCGCAAAACAGGCAAGAACTTCACTTGGGCCGCTCCCAGTGACCGATGCAACGGGAGCACTTTTCTCATTATGTGATGCTGTGATTGACCGCTCGGTTTGAGCGAAATAGATCTGTTGCAAGCACTACAAGCGCAATCCAAATAATTACAAAGCCAGCCCAACGCGCTGCAGGCATATTTTCATGCAGTACCCAAACACCGAGTGCAAACTGAAGTGTTGGAGTTATATATTGCAGGAGTCCAATGATTGTGAATGGCAACCTTGTTGTTGCTCCATTGAATAGCAATAAAGGAATGGCAGTGACGGCGCCCGCACTGATTATGAGAGTTGTAGCCATGACTCCATGACCAAACTGACCCTTGCCATGTGCACCTAGGAATAATAAATAAACAAGGTATGGAACAGATGAAATCATCGTTTCGATTGTGAGGCCTTCGAGTGCACCAAGGCCAAGTGTCTTTTTGATGAACCCGTAACTACCCCAAGAGAGGGCAAGAGCTATTGCAATCCATGGAAGTCTTCCATAGTCGATGGTAAGGATGAGTACTCCAGTTGAAGCGATTGCGATTGAAATCCATTGCAGTCTTCGCATCTTTTCTTGGAGAAAAATTACCCCCATGGCAATGATGATTACCGGGTTAATGTAGTAACCAAGTGAAGCTTCAACAACATGGCCATTATTGGTCGCCCAGATATAAACAAGCCAATTTATTGAAATAAGAATAGAAGTTGAAAAAAGTTTGAGAGCCACATGTTTGCGTTTAAATGTTGCAAGTGTGGTTTTAAGTGATTTAGTTATCGCAAGAATGATTACGCAAAATACAACTGTCCATACTGCACGGTGAGACACGATTTCTAGAGGATTAGCTGGCTTGAGTAAAGGCCAATACAACGGGAATAACCCCCACAATGTGTAGGCACTCACTCCAAAGAGAAGGCCGACTCTGTCTTTATTCAATTAACGAAAGTTCACAAACTGAACTGCAAAATCCCACTTAGCTTCTTTGATCATTGAAATCGTGTCCTGAAGATCATCACGGCTCTTACTTGTTACGCGAAGTTCATCGCCCTGAATTTGTGACTTCACAGATTTTGGACCTTCATCACGTAAGAACTTTGCGATCTTCTTGGCGTTCTCAGTAGAAATTCCCTCTTTTAGCGGAGATGAGATTTTGTAAATCTTTCCTGAAAGTTGCGGCTCAGAAGGATCGATGTGTTTTAGGGATACTCCACGTTTGATCATCTTATCTTTGACTACATCTAGCGTTGCTTTAGCTCTCTCCTCAGTATCTGCCTCGATACTTATTTTTTCACCTTCAAGCTCGATCTTTGCACCTGTGTTTTTGAAGTCAAAGCGGGTATCGATTTCACGAATAGCTTGGTTAATCGCGTTATCTAGCTCCATGCGATCAATCTTTGAAACTACGTCGAAACTTGCATCTGCCACGGCGAAACCCCCTGAAGTCTTATCAAAATTATTCGGCTAGTGTACCTTTTCTAGGTGAAGAGAATCCTCGTAACGTTCGCACTCCTTGTACCGTCACTTTTAACTTTTTCTACGCCCTTAGCCTTGGCACATGCCCAAGTAGTAGCTCAAAGCCCCGCACCAAGCAGTGAAGTTTCGGCACTCCCATCTAAAGTCGAAATAACTTTTAACGAGAAGCTAATTTCTTTGGGTGATGGAAATCAACTTCAAATGCTCGATCCCCAGGGCAACGAAGTGACAATGGGGGATTTAGTAACTTCAGGAACTTCGATCTCACGAGAATTAAATCCTGCAACTAAACCAGGTGAATATTACGTTTCTTATCGCGCTGTATCGGCTGATGGACATGTTGTTGCCGGAGAATACACATTTAATTTAATTGAAAATAAAGTCCCTGCTATTGCGATTGCCCCACCACCAGCAGAAGATGAAAGTGGTGAAACGGGTCGCAATTTATTAATAAGTCTTGTTATTTTTGGATTACTTCTTGCGGTTGGCTTCTTCTTTTGGAGATCTCGAGCAAAGAAATAGGCAATTACCCCCTCATAGTATTTTGAGGTAATCTTTGGCCCGCCGTAAACGCACGACCTTGGCGGGTTGCCCGAGCGGCCAATGGGAGGGGACTGTAAATGCCCCGGCTCTGCCTTCGAAGGTTCAAATCCTTCACCCGCCACCACATCTTTAACTAAACTAAGAAGACCATGATGAAGAAAATCGCCAAACTTTTTGCTGACCGCAAAGTATGGGTCCGCCAAGTAATTGTTGCTGGTCTCGCCGGCTCCTTTGCATGGCAGATTGGTGACATTCTGATTCAAGAAGGTGGCGTAGTTGCCGCGATTGTGTGCTCGCTGAGCATCCGTATTTCACTACACAAATCTGTGCGTGAAGGATTTGGTCAAATTGTTGGAACGGCAATCGGTGCATCTGTAGCGCTAGCAAGCGTTTGGCTTTTTAGTTTTGGATTTATATCTGTTGGAATAACAATTGTTACCTGCTCAATCGTTGCTCGCGCCCTTCACCTTGGCGAAGTTGCTTCTGTAAATGTTCCAGTAACAGCGCTTATCGTCATTGGTCCTGGACTTAGTGGCACCACTGCACTTCACAGACTTGGCTCAACCTTGATTGGTGCCGCAGTAGCAATCGTCTTTTCTTATTTCTCACACGCCAAGACACCTGTCGGTCGAGCAATTGATCAAATTACAAAAGTAAGCGGCAAGGCAGCAGATTTATTAGCAGTTATGTCTGAAGGCGTTGCAGCTGGATATACCCAAAAGGAAGCAGGCCATTGGCTGGCAAAGGCTCGGTTACTTATTGAAGAGATTCCATCAATTCGCTCACAGGCCATTGAAGCGCGCGGACATGCCAGATGGTTTCCTACTGCAGAAAAAGATGAAGCAGAAGAAATTTATATTAAGGGAATTGCACTCGAACACACCCTTGTTCAGGTTCGCACAATTGCCCGAACTCTCTTTGACTCTTCGGTGAGTGGAGGTATTGCAGATTCTACGAAGAAGCAGATTGCAGTTGCACTCTCTGCTGCGAGCTATGCCATCACTGCAAAGTTTGAAGACAGCGACGATCAAGTAGGTGTAGACACGACAGCTACTGATGATGCACGTTTTGCTGGTGCAGCACTTGCTGAATCTCTCATTGAAGACGCAAAAGATGCTGATCAGGAACAAATAGTTCGTGGACTTTCAATGGTGGCAAATATCGACCGTATTGCCGATTCACTTGATGAGAATTCTCCGGCACTTACTGATGTAATGACTCCCGATGAACCAGCTCACGTTAAAGTCATGGCTGTTTCACCGATAGATCAAACGCTTAAACTCAACAAACGAATCACAAAGAGAATTAAGAAGCTTTTCCGTAAGTACTTCTAAATTCGCCTGAAATTACGCGAGAGATTTCAGTAATTTGGTGGGATAAATAAACTTCCTCTAGACTCGAACCTCTACAGACTGCCCCCCTAGCTCAGTCGGTAGAGCGTTTCCATGGTAAGGAAAAGGTCACCGGTTCAATTCCGGTGGGGGGCTCGAAAAGTAACGCACACCCTTGGCGGGGTAGCTCAGCTTGGTAGAGCAAGCGGCTCATAATCGCTGTGTCGTGGGTTCAAATCCCGCCTCCGCTACGAGTAAGTCCGCACGAAGTTCGTGCGATTTCGTTTAACGAGAGCGCTCAGGTAATCTGAGCGCCTTGTTAAGAGATTAAAGAATTTAGAACATATAAGGAGTAATGACCATGGCAAGTAAGAGCGCGGACGTTCGTCCAAAGATCACCATGGCATGCGTTGACTGTAAAGAACGCAACTACATTACAAAGAAGAACCGCCGCAACGATCCAGACCGTATGGAACTCAAGAAGTTCTGTCCACGTTGCAAGTCTTCAACTCTTCACCGCGAAACTCGCTAATGCTGAATCCCGATTCTGTCGGGCGCACCTTCCCAGGTAGCGATGCAATTACTGTTTCTCAAAATGAAATCGACGCTTTTTGCGCCGTCCTTGGTGAAACAAATACAACGATTGCTCCGCCAACATTTTCAATCCGCATAACTCTTGAGCAATCTCAGGCAATTCTTTCCAATCCAGATGTAGGACTTGATTGGACTCGCGTTGTCCACGGAGACCAGCGCTTTCAAATTTTCTCTCCAGTAAAAGCTGGCGACACATTTAGCTGCTCATCTACTATCGAAACCTTCAAAGTTGCAGCGGGAAATGAGATTGTCACAGTTCGATCAGATCTTCATAAGGGCGCAGAGCTAGCCGTATCTTCATGGGCGACTTTGGTGGTGCGCGCATGATTGAAGTCGGTACCGCGCTTGCCGAGAAAGTTTTCTATCTAGATCGTGGACTTCTTAAGGCATATGCAGATGCCAGCGGAGATCAAAACCCAATCCACTTGAATGAAGAGTTTGCAGTTTCGGTCGGACTACCAAATGTGATTGCCCACGGAATGCTCACAATGGCCCTTGTCGGAAAGTATGTAACTGATTGGGCGGGTGGCGCTGAGCAAGTGCACGAATACAGCGCGCGCTTTATCAAACCGGTCATTGTTCCTGGAGGCGAAAAAGTTGATCTCACCGTCAGCGCAGTTGTTTCAGCGCTCGAAGATGGCAAAGTGAAACTGGATATCACAGCCACTTCTGCTGGCGTAAAAGTACTCGGGATGGCCAAAGCGCTTGTAAGTAAAAAATGAACAAGGATGAGTTAGCAGCAGAACGCATGGCGGCAAGAGCTGCTAAAGACTTTGCAAAAGCCGATCAACTGCGCGATCAAATTGCTGCGATGGGTTTTGAAATTGTTGACGTTGCAGGCGGGTATGAATTCCGTCCAATATCACTTTATCCAACTTATTCATCCACGCGAGATATAAAGGCGATTAATACAAAGGGTGAAATCGTTCTTGCCATGATTGTTGATGGCATTATCGAGGATGCAGTAGCCACGGTGAAGAACATTAAATCCAACTGTGATTTTGAAATAGTTGTTCTGGTGACAACCGATCCGGGTGCACTTCTTGGAGAGCTAGATGCCCAAATGAAGTTAGTTGTGTTGACAGAAAACCTCGGATGGGGCGAATGCGCAAATGCGCTTTTAAAGAATGTAACTTCAAAGTATTTGATCATTATGGATCCATCGACTCGCTTTACGGGTGATGCTGTTACTCCCGTTTTGGCAGAGCTAAACAAGGGCGAATACAACGCAGTTGGATGGCGCGGTGGTCTTGTTAATAAGGAAGATGAATGGCGAAGCGTTGATGATAAAGGCCCTGGCGAAGTTGATGTTCTCTTTAGCTACTTCTTGGCGTTAAATAGAGCTGATGCGCTGAGCGCAGATGGATTTAATAACAGAGCTATTTATTACCGTAATGCAGATATCGAATTTTCATTACGACTACGTCACTCAAATGGACGGCTACTACAGATGGATTTACCTCTCGAGCAAGCAAAGCACCACGGTTATTACGATGCCGATCCAGAATTTAGAGATGTGCAATCTAAAAAGAATTACGACCGCATCCTTGAGCGCTTTCGAGGCAAGGACGCAATCCTGTCTCCACGCAGGTAGCCTTATCCCATGGCCAATCTTCGCGACTACACAAGCTTGCGTGTTGGCGGACCTGCAAAGAAATTTGTAGAAGTCCGAACCGAAGAACAAATCATTGCTGCAATCGAAGCAGCGGGGGATTCACCGATATTAATTATTGGTGGCGGTACAAATATTTTGGTTGCAGATGCTGGCTTTGAAGGCACAGTTATTCGTATTTCAAACAATTCAATTGAGGCAGAAGTAGATGCATGTAGCGGTGCAACGCTAACTATTGGTGCAGGAGAAAATTGGGACAAGTTTGTAGAAATAACTATCAAACGCGGTTTCGCCGGCCTTGAAACTCTCAGCGGAATTCCCGGAACAGTGGGAGCTGCGCCGATACAAAACATCGGTGCCTATGGCCACGAAGTAAGCGAATTCATTACCCGAGTGCGGACCTATGATCGCCAAGAAAAAGTACTGAAGACTTTTACGAATGAGGAGTGCAAATTTGAATATAGAAATTCTTATTTCAAGGCGCACCCAGGTCGTTATGTAGTTCTAGATGTTCAGTTTCAAATTCGTATAGGTGAGGAAACCACTCCGATTCTCTACGCCGAACTAGCGAAGAAACTTGAGATCGAAGTTGGTGGCAAAGCGCCTGTAATTAAGACTCGGCAAGCAGTACTCGAGCTACGTGGCTTAAAGGGAATGCTTTTATCTCCGCAAGATCGAGACTCTTGGTCTGCTGGATCATTTTTTACTAATCCAATTGTTAACTCCGATGTTGCTTCACAACTTCCAGATGGTGCGCCGAAGTGGCCAACTGCCGATGGTCGAATTAAGACAAGTGCTGCGTGGTTGATTGAGAATTCAGGTATACATAAAGGTGACGCCCACGGTGGTGCACGCGTTTCGACTAAGCATGTTTTGGCCTTAACAAATGCCGGAAATGCAACTGCTCAAGATATTGCAGAGCTAGCAGCGATTGCAAAGAAGAGCGTGGAAGATAAGTTTGGAATCACACTTGTTGCAGAAGTAAATCTTGTTGGGCTAGAACTCAACTAACTATTCAGTTAGCAACTTCTTAATACGTCCGATTCCTTCAACAATATCTTCATCACTCGTTGCATATGAGAAGCGTAAATAACCAGATGGTCCAAAAGCCTCACCCGGAACAGCAGCAACTTCAACTTCTTCAAGGATGATTGTTGCCAGTTCTGCAGAAGTCTTTGGAGTTTTACCGCGAATAGTCTTTCCAAGCACGCCTTTAACTGATGGATAAACATAGAAAGCACC
>CAIMUD010000121.1 GCA_903844585.1 uncultured Actinomycetes bacterium
ATGCCTGCTTTTGCAGGGCAGGAGGGATTTGAACCCCCGACCATCGGTTTTGGAGACCGGCGCTCTACCAACTGAGCTACTGCCCTATTTACTTGACGTATATAAGGAATTCTGAGGTTACCAGCCAATCACGGCTGGCTCACAGGCTTCAGTTTTCTCGGCTGCGATTCATTACTTCTGCAAAGGTTCCTTCATCAACTATTCGCGAGCTTTCCAGGCGATACAAGCGGTCGCAATATTCCACCGTGCTCAAACGATGGGCCACGATGATCACAGTCTTCTCGCCCTGTAGGGCTTGAACTGCCTGCATCACACCATGTTCAGTCTCCGTGTCAAGTGAACTAGTTGCTTCGTCCAGCACTAGAACATCGGGGTTGTGATACAAGGCCCGAGCGATTCCAATGCGTTGACGCTGCCCGCCCGATAACCGCACACCGCGCTCGCCTACAACTGTCTCGAGACCAAGTGGAAGTGTTTTCACGAATTCTTCAAGCTGCGCTGCACGAATGGCTGCATCAACAGCGGCATCATCGATTGCGCCTTTGGGAAGACCAAATGCAACGTTACGGCGCAAAGTGTCGTCGGTAAGAAAGATCGATTGCGGTACATAGCCAATCTGGTCTTGCCACCAACGAATTTGATCTTGCACATTAACGCCGTCTACCAAAACTGCGCCCGATGCGGGAGACAACAATCCCAACAGTACGTCAACCAATGTGCTCTTGCCAGAACCACTTGGGCCCACAAGGCCAACGGCTTCTCCGCGCTTAACTCGCAATGAAACATTCGAGAGAGCATTAGTTGGCGCAGCCTCGTACTTGAAACTTAAATCACTAATAACAAGATCATGAGCAAAGCGATGTTCAAGAGTTGCAGTTGTCGTCCCTGCCGGCTTAAGCGCTAAGTCGCCGTACAATTCTTCAACGACTGGTCGATTCACGGTAATGATTTGCACGTTACTGATTACCCGACTTACCGCTGGAAGCAATCTGAAAGCTGCCGCCCCAAACAGGCCCAACACAGGCAAAATGCTTTTTACTTCTGTCCCAGAAAAAACCATTGTTGATACAAGAATGGACAATCCGATAATGGTCAATATTTCCAGGCCGAATCGTGGAAGTGATTGCGCCACTGCAAATTTTTGTAGCACAACCGCATTTTCTTCTAAATGACCTGCGTATTGATCGACAAAATAATCTTCTCGCCCAAGGATCTTGACATCCTTTGCTCCACCAAATCCTTGTTGCAAGTGTTGAAGAATCATTCCCTTATGAAAATTCTGCGCCAGGCCCCAACGACGTATCCGATCGTTTGTGAATCGTCGAAACAGAAACGCAGTTAAACCAAATATGACTACGGTGACCAAAGTTCCTTTTAATTCCAATGCAAGCAATAATCCAAATATGCCCATAGTTACAAGCGCATCTGAAAGTATGACCAGCATCGGATCAATCGTCCCAGCCATTACGGCGGAACTATTCAACGAGTTGCGAATAAGTTCAGATGAATTCCGATTCAAGTGAAATGCATAGGGTTGCCTCAGATAAATCTCAAAAAGCTCTCGCCCAACTCGAGACGTAACTTTCGTTGAGTAAACACGCTGCACATAAAGGCTCCAAATAAGGAACAGCGTTTTTGCAACATAGATAACGACCAAAAAGATCATTGATCCAACTACAAGATGAATGTCGGTCGGATTTCCTAGAAAGTTGTCTAAGCGTGGAAAGTTCTGCAGATAATTAGGTCGCGTAAGGAGACCAACCACGGGAACAACTAGTCCAAGGCTGAATGTTTCGAGAATGCTTCCCGTGATCATCAAGATCAAAATTCCAAAAAGTAACTTGCGTTCACGCCTGCCAAGAATCTTCCAGACAACTTTTAATGTTGAAAGTCGCTCGATTTCTTGCAATGACACATGTACCCCACGTTCTGGTGTTTCTCGTCATTTCGACGATATTGCATCAACACTTACTTAAAGTAGCGGCGGCCGGATTCGAACCGGCGACCTTCCGATTATGAGCCGGATGCTCTCACCAACTGAGCTACGCCGCCTAGATTACCGAGCCCTCTGTGGGAATCGAACCCACCACCTCTTCCTTACCAT
>CAIMUD010000122.1 GCA_903844585.1 uncultured Actinomycetes bacterium
GAACCGAATCCCGGTTCCCCTTCGGGGGAGCCGGGATTCGGCCTTTCTATAGTTAGAATTAAGCCATGATTGAACTCATCGCCGAAAAGACACTAAATCGATACCTGGTCATAGGAGTTCCTTTAGCTTCAGCATTTCTCTGGGCCTCGGGAACCACTGATCCCGTCAACGTAACCAAGTTATTCATAACTGGTGGAGTTGCGGCGGCGGCTGGCGTGACTGCAATTCTGTTCTTCTGGAAAAGGATATGGCGCAGGTTTAGTATTTTTGTTTTGGCTCTATTTTTTTTCCTAGCAGCAATGATAAATTCATTGTTCCGCGGACAAGGACCTTTTTTGCAGAATTACTATGGCGCTTATGGACGTCAAACTGGTTTTCTCACATTTTTCTTACTTACTTTATTACTGATTTCAGTTCTGGCTATACAGGAGAGACGTTTCTTCTCAAACATCCTGCGAGGTTTGATTTTCGTAGGGATTCTAAATATTCTATATTGCGCTTGGGTTTTAGCATTTGGTGATTTCTTGCCTTGGAATAATGTGTATAAAAGTATTTTAGGATTATTCGGCAACCCTGACTTCATTTCTGCTTTCCTGGGAATCTACATAACTGTATGTATTTCGCTTGTGTTTGAAACAGGTTCAAAATTGAATTACCGAATTTTCCTTGTTGGCTCTTCAATTTTAGCCTTTTATGAAATTGTAAAGTCGCATGCTATTCAAGGAATAGTGGTTACTGCTGGTGGACTCGTTGTAATCGGATTCTTTTTGATTCGGTCAAAAGCAAAATCTTGGGCTTTGCCAAGTTTTTACGCCTTAAGTGCATCAGCGCTCGGTTTCCTAGCCATTCTCGGAACTTTGCAAACCGGGCCGCTTAGCTTCATATACAAGCGATCAGTCTCGCTTCGCGGATCTTATTGGCAGGCCGGTCTCGGAATGGGAGAAAAGTACCCAACTGCCGGAGTGGGTTTCGATGGATACGGGGATTTCTATCGGCAGACTCGACCTCCTGCGGCATTAATTGATTTACCCGGAGTGCAAGTGGTATCAAATATTTCGCATAATGTATACATTGACTTTTTTGCTTTTGGAGGTTGGCCACTCCTTGCCGGCTATGTAGTAATAAACATTTTTGTTGTGGTAGCAATTCTGAATTATATGCGAAAAAACACTAAGTACGACGCAACTTTCGTTGGATTAACTACTGCATGGCTCTGCTACCAAGTTCAGTCAATTATTAGTATTAATCAAATTGGTTTAGCAATTTGGGGTTGGGTCTTTTCAGGGGCGATACTTAGTTACACAGCTTTGAATGTGGTTCATGAACCTGCGTCAACTGACAAGACGCCAAACAAGAGAATGAATAATTCCAGAACACAAGTCAGGGGTAGTGTTGTTACCCCACAATTGGTTGCAGGTATCAGCTGCTTGGTAGGACTAATTTTGGCATTTCCACCTCTAGGTTCTGATTTGAAGTGGAAATCAGCTCTGGAATCAAGGAATCTGGCACAAATCGAATCATCTTTGAATGATTCATACTTCAATCCTGTGCCAAGCTCGAGGTTTGTGATGGCGTACCAGATATTTGGCAATAGCAAATTACCTGAATTTGCGCTCAAGTATGCGAGGATTATAACAAATTCTAATCCAAACTATTTCGAAGGCTGGAGAGCTTTGTATTTGTTGCCCAACTCAACCGAAGCTGAGAAAAAAATCGCTGCCGCTAACCTAAGGCGACTCGATCCTCTTAATCCAGATGTTCTCTCGCCTACGCCATGAAAGTTGGAGTGATTGGGCAAGGCTACGTTGGGCTTACCATTTCAGCATTTGCAGGCGAGCATTTTGATGTTACTGGTTTCGATACTAACCAATTAGTTGTCAACCAACTTAATTCAGGATTTTCCCACATTGAAGGAGTTGAAAGCTCTGTTTTACAACAATTGATTAGAGCCGGTCGTTATCGAGCGACATCCACGGGGAAAGATTTGTCTGAGGTTGATGTTATTATTATTGCTGTCCCAACTCCCTTAACGAAGGCACGTCAACCCGATTTAATTTTTATTGATGATGCATGTAAGACTATTGGCGAGAATATTACAAACTCGGTGTTGGTCATCAACGAATCAACTTCCTATCCTGGAACTCTTCGCGGGTACATCAAACCAGCAATTGAGAAGTATTCGAAGTCGCAAGTCAACCATATGTATGCCATTTCTCCTGAGCGCGTCGACCCAGGACGCCTAGACTTTAATCAAAGAAATACACCTCGTTTATATGCAGGCTTAACGCCTGAAGCTTCAAATAAGACACGAGATTTTTACTCAAAGTTTTGTGATAATTTGATTCAGGTTTCCTCAGCTGAAGTTGCTGAAGCCGCAAAGTTATTCGAAAACACTTTCCGGCAAGTCAATATCGCCCTCGTCAATGAGTTTGCCCAAATTGCTCATTCGCTTGGGATTAGTGTTTATGAAACTTTGGACGCGGCTAATACCAAACCATATGGATTTATGAAGTTCTCCCCAAGTGCAGGAGTTGGTGGACACTGCATCCCAGTAGATCCAACTTATCTTGCTGCGGTTGCTGAAGAACATGGGGCGCCTGCAACCTTTATCCGTCGTGCGAACGAAGTAAATCTACAGATGTCCAAGTATGTTGTGGATCGCGTTCAAACCGATAACGGAGGCTCGATTTCAGGCAAGAGCGTTCTTGTCGTAGGTGTTGCCTACAAGCCGAATGTTGCAGATGTTCGCGAAACAGCGGCGGAGCTAGTTATCGAACATTTACGCGAACGAGGTGCAGTTGTTTCCTGGCACGATGATGTTGTTGGTACTTGGAATGGCGAGAAATCTGCACCACTCACAGGAGCAAATATTGCACTAGTTGTAACGATGCATGATTCTGTTAAGGATGCTGATGTGATCGCATCAGCACCATATGTGTTTGATACAACTGGAAAGCTAAAAGGGGTTCACGGCCTCTAGTTGGAATTACTTGCGCTTGTCAGTTGCGACGGCGTCGATGATTGAATCGAGTGTGTGCGCTGGGTGCCAGCTCAGGTGCGTGCGAAGTTTGGTCGTATCTGGCACTCGACGTTCCATATCCTCATAGCCAGGAGGGTAAGCCTCGGTGTATGGAGTGTAGGAAATAGTCGAAGTTGATGTTGTGCGTTCAATTATTTTCTCAGCGAGCTGCTTAATTGTTGTCTCGCCGACTCCGCCAACATTGAAAACTTCACCGATTGTTGAGTCATCGGCGATAACGAGAAGCAAGGCTTTGATGACATCCTCAACATGGCAGAAGACTCGTGACTGGGTGCCATCGCCATGGATTGGGATGGGCTCGTTATTGAGGGCTGCTTGAACAAAGCGTGGAACGACCATCCCGTAGCGACCAGTTTGGCGAGGGCCTACAGTGTTGAAGAAGCGAAGAGTTGTTTGCTTGAGACCATCGGTCGTAAAGAGAGCGTATGCGATAGCTTCTTCGAGGGCTTTGGCATCGGCGTATGTCCAGCGAATCTTTTGTGGCGTGCCGACAACGCGATCATCTGTCTCTGAAAGGGGCTGCTTTGGGTTCTTGCCGTAGATCTCTGACGTTGAGGCGATAATGAGGCGCTTATCGAATTTGAGGGCAGCTTGCATGACCACTTCAGAACCAGTGAAGTTTGTAGAAACTGATTCGACCGTGTGGTGCATGATGGTTTGAACGCCAAGAGCAGCTGCCATGTGAAGGACAACATCTACATCTTTAGTGAGTTGCTCGACAAGTTCTTGGTTTCGGATATCGCCTTCGACGAAGGTGACTTTGTCGAGGATGTGGGCGATGTTTTCTTTTGAGCCAGTGGATAGGTTGTCGAGGATTGTGACGCTATCACCGCGGGCGATGAGGGCATCGGCAAGGTGTGAACCAATGAAACCGGCACCACCGGTGATGAAAGC
>CAIMUD010000123.1 GCA_903844585.1 uncultured Actinomycetes bacterium
AAACGCTCTCAGATTTACGGATCGCTCTTTCACGTGAGGAAGTCCCAGCGACGGATCAGATTATTTCCCAGATATTAAACGCGTTATCCCAGAACCTAGACACGCCTACCGCTCTTAACTCTCTTACCGATTGGGTTAGCGAAACTTTGTCACCTAGTGCATTAGATAGAGAAAACTGTGGTTCGGCGGGGGAGTTATCACGTGCCATTGATGCACTGCTAGGAATCGCGATTTAATCGCCGCTATGTCTGCGTAGGAATCTTTCTAGTTCACGAGCAATAGTTTCACCAGAAACATCGGGTAAATCGGAGGCATCTTTGCTTTCCTCAAGGGCTTTAACGTAGTCAGCCACTTCGGTATCTTCTAACGCCAAATCGTTAACATCGTTCTCCCATGCAAGTGAGAGATCGGGCAATTCACCTTGCGGGATATCAATCTGGAGGAAATCTTCCAACGCATTAACCAAGGCAAGTGTTGCTTTGGGTGATGGTGATCCAGAGGCATAGTGCGGGACTGCAGCCCAGAGAGAAATCGCATCCATACCTCGGCGGACACACCCATCTTGTAAGGCGCCGAGAATTCCAGTTGGACCCTCATAGCTACTCACCTCAACGCCTAAACGTTTAGCAATTTCGGGATGAGCCCCGCTTCCACTAACCGTAATCGGTCTTGTATGTGGAGCATCAGCCAGCATCGATCCAAGGGTAATAACTATTGAAACTTCCAGATCATCAGCCAGATCTAAAACATCTGCAACAAAAGTTTTCCATTTCATGGATGGTTCAACGCCGCGAACAACTACGAAATCAAATTCAAATTCAGGTGTAGCTAAACCAAATATTTGAGTTCCTGGCCAAGTCAGACTACGTATCTGCGAATCGTCTATCGAGACCATCGGTCTATTTACTTGAAAGTCATAGAACTCTTCAGGATCAACGTCAGCTATCAATTCCGGTACAACGGAGAACGACGGATCAGTCCAACAACCCAAAATGTGTGATGTTGCTCCAGTAGCGGCTTCGGCCGCATCATTCCAACCAGAAAAAGCAATAACCATGACGGGCCTACGAAGTGCAGGTATTTGATGAATCTCCACAACTCACACCTTACGGTAACCTCGGGCAAGTGACGAGCGCGAAAACGGCTGTTAAATCAGGGCTTCTACGTCAAGCCCTAACTCTGCGTACCGTTATCGCTGATGGCGCGATGGGCACCATGCTCCAGGCAGCTGATCCATCACTAGAAGATTTTCAAGGCCATGAAGGTTGCAACGAAATCCTTAATGTTTCTCGCCCGGATATCGTTAGAGAAGTCCATGCTAAATATCTTGAAGCTGGCGTAGATGCAATTGAAACCAACACCTTCGGAGCCAATTGGGCGAATTTAGCTGAATACGGGATCGAAGATCGCATATATGAGCTCGCCTTCGCGGGAGCGCAGATTGCACGCGAAGTTGCGGATTCATTTGCGACGAAAGATAAACCACGTTTTGTACTCGGTTCTCTTGGTCCGGGAACGAAATTGCCAAGCCTTGGACATACCACATATGAAAAACTAAAGGACGCCTACTACACAGCATGTAAAGGTTTGGTAGATGCCAAAGTAGATGCACTTCTTATTGAAACGACACAAGATTTATTGCAGGCAAAGGCAGCAGTTAATGGAGCTCGAAAGGCAATTGCAGAAGCCGAATTCGATGTACTGCTTATTGCACAGGTGACAGTGGAAACGACCGGGACGATGCTGTTGGGATCTGAAATTGGCGCGGCACTTAATGCCCTTGAACCACTCGACATTGATCTCATCGGCCTTAACTGCGCAACCGGACCTGCAGAAATGTCAGAGCATTTACGTTATTTGAGCAAGAGTGCACGTGTGGCACTTTCGGTAATGCCTAATGCAGGGCTACCGATACTTGGAGCAAATGGGGCCGAATATCCACTTGGTCCAGAGGAACTTGCCAGCGCCCTAGAACAATTTGTTGACGATTATGGCATTGCTCTTATTGGTGGATGTTGTGGCACGACTCCCGCACATCTTTTGGCGGTAGTTAAAAGGCTAGGTGGTCGTTCTGTTAGTAAACGCAAACCTGCAATCGAACCTGGCGCATCGTCTCTATATCAGTATGTTCCATTTCGACAAGATAAAACCTATTTAGCGATTGGCGAACGCACCAACGCAAACGGATCAAGAGCATTTCGGGATGCACTTGTTGCCGAAGATTGGGAAACATGCGTTGAGATTGCCCGCGATCAGATTCGCGAAGGTGCTCATATGTTGGACCTATCTGTTGACTATGTCGGACGCGATGGCGCCAAAGATATGGCGCAGTTGGCGGGTCGCTTTGCGACTGCATCGACGCTGCCCATCGTTTTAGATTCGACAGAGCCTGCCGTATTGCAGGCCGGGCTTGAACATTTGGGTGGCCGATCTGTCATCAACTCAGTCAACTATGAAGATGGCGACGGGCCTACTTCACGTTTTGCACGAATCATGCCGCTTGTTAGAGAACATGGAGCCGGTGTTGTTGCTCTTACGATAGATGAGGAAGGTCAGGCGCGAACTTGCGAGTGGAAGCTACGAGTGGCCAGACGATTGATATCTGATCTAACAAGTA
>CAIMUD010000124.1 GCA_903844585.1 uncultured Actinomycetes bacterium
AGCAAAACGTTTCCACAACGTTATTGCGACAACAGAGTTTGCCTCTCGAGACTTTCGCGAGATCGATACAAAGAACCTTACTCACGTTCCACTTGGTGTTGACCTACAAAACTTCTCTCCTTACCGAAGAAATGAAACTTTAAGAACTGAACTACTCAAGGGTGCCGATGTATTGCTTTTGCATTGTGGTCGAATGTCTAAAGAAAAGAATCCTCAAAACTCGATTCTTGCGCTTAAGGAACTTTTAGGAGCTGGCGTAAATGCTCGATTGATTTATGTTGGCATGGGCCCAATGTTTAAGAGCCTCAAAGCGCTATCTCAAGACTTACCGGTCACCTTCATGGGATATATCGTTGATAGAAAAATGCTTGCTGAAATCATTGCAAGTGCAGATGTTTCAATTGCACCAGGACCAATTGAAACATTTTGTTTAGCAGCACTTGAATCTCTTGCTTCTGGAACTCCCGTGGTTGCCTCATCAACTAGTGCTGTGGGTGAATTCTTACTTCTTGATTCTCCTGAACCTGTGGGCGCCGTTGCTCAGAACAATCCAAAGTCATTCTCAGAGGCGATCCAGAAGGTTCTTGCATACAGCGCCGCAGACAGGGCTCTACCTATTCGCTGTCAGCATCAAGCAGAAAACTATCCTTGGAGCTCCACGTTAATGATGATGCTTCGCTTGCATGGTGCTGGACGCGAAGTAAGTGCCATTAACAAAAGGTTAAAGGCAGCGTAAAGATGAACGAAGTCGCCACCTTCGCAATTTTAGGAGATAGCGCAGCTTCTGGTGTTGGCGACAGCGACAAGAATGGTGTTACAAGAGGCTGGGGTTATCACTTGGCTAAACACTTTCAAGATCCTCTCGTGTATGTAAACCTTTCTAGGCCCGGTGCTCAATCAGCCGAAGTACTCGAGGATCAGCTTCCAAAAGCGTTGGCGTTCAAACCAGATATTGCTGCAGTAATAGTTGGCGGCAATGATGCCCTTCGTAATGGTTTTGATCCCAATAAATTACATCAGAATTTACGGACAACAATCTCAGAATTAAAGAAATCGGGATCAGAAGTACTCCTCTTACAATTACACGATCCAACTCAAATTGTGCCTCTACCGCGTTTACTTGCCCGCGTTTTGTCACGCCGTATTAATGCCGTAAATCGAGTGATTCATTCAGTGGGACGTGAATTTAATGCCCAGATTCTACTGACTCGCTCTATACAAAATATCTATGAGCGAAGAGTTTGGCATGTGGATCGGATGCATCCAAGCAAATACGGACATCAATTAATGGCTACGCATTTTCGAGAGATTTTATTGCGTTGCAATTGGAGAATCGACCCAATCGTAATTGAAGAAACACCTATAACAAGCAAGAAATCATCAGTTATTTGGATGTTGCGAAATGGAACACCATGGTTTTTCAAGAGATCCTTCGATCTCTTCCCTGCTGCGCTGCTTTTAATGAGTATAGAACTCTTCAAGATCATCTTTAAACGCCAGAGCAACGAAGTGGGAACTATGTACTACCCTGAATTCTCCCCACAATCACACTGGGATTTACAAGAAGTTAA
>CAIMUD010000125.1 GCA_903844585.1 uncultured Actinomycetes bacterium
ATGAGATAGTTGATGATCTCGCCTCAACTCTCTCTCCACAAGAAAAAGCTGATGCGCTATCAAAATGGAGCGCAGGAGTACTTTCGGATTTAAAGAATGGAATAAGCCAGGATCCGATTGGTCGAGCCCTGGTTGATACAGCTAAGAGGTTTGATATCCCCCATCAACACTTTGTTGATTTCTTGCACTCAATGACAATGGATCTCACTGTTACCGAATATCAAAGCTACGAGGACTTACTGGAGTACGTCTATGGTTCGGCTGCGGTAATTGGCCTGGAAATGGTTCCAGTACTTGGTTATAGCGATGTTGAAGCTTTCGAATCAGCAAAAAAATTAGGAATAGCTTTCCAGCTCGCCAATTTTATACGAGATGTAGCCGAAGACCTCGACCGTGGTCGTGTTTATCTTCCTCTTGATGAATTAGCAGTCCACGGCGTAACTCGAGAGATGTTAGAACAGCGCAAACTAACCCCCGAAATTGTTAACGCTCTAAAGTTTCAAATTGAGCGAGTACGCAAACTGCAAAGTGAATCTGAAGCTGGCATCGAATTTCTGGACAAAGCCAGTAGACCTTGTATACGCGCGGCGAGCGAACTTTATTGCGGCATAGTCGATGAAGTTGAATCAATCGGATATGACATTTTTAGAAAGCGTGCAAAAACCTCAACGCTAAGAAGGGCTCGTGTAGCTGGCTTTGCTTATTTGCAATCAATAAGCGCTCGTATCGGGTAAAGTTTTGCCTTGCGGGAGCCGAATATTTTGGCTGAGAGGATCTGAAATTCAGATCGACCGCTAGACCCGTCCGGTAATGCGGATGAGGAAAGGTGTCAGAGATGTCTTCAATACTTTTCACTGCTTGGGGTTACCAAGTTTCAATACTGGAAACCATCGCTTCAATTACTTCTTTTATTGGAGTTGGTCTCGGAGTTACCGGCAAGAGAATCACATGGCCTTGGTGGGCGCTAAGCAGCGCCCTTTATGGAATTTTCTTTCTTCAAGCAAAACTTTTTGCTAGCGCTGCTCTGCAGATAGTTTTTATAGCTGCCTCCGTTTGGGGTTGGTTTGGCTGGGAACCAAAAGGTGCCAAACCGGGTGCTCTCACTAATAGGAGCAGAGCTCTTTGGGTTGTTGCTCTCCTCGCTTCAACTCTTGCGCTAGCGCCAGTTCTTAAAAATTTGGGTGCAGCGTCAACAACAGCAGATTCATTTATATTCTTTGGCTCCCTCTTTGCACAAGTCCTAATGGTCTATGAGAAATATGAGTCATGGCCATTCTGGTTAATAGTCGATTGTGTTGGTACCGCTTTGTATGCCTCACTCGGATACTGGTTTACCGCAGCTCTTTATGCGGCATTTACGATAATCGCAGCCTTTGGTTGGAGCCGTTGGTATGGAACTCATCGCCGCGCTATCAGATCTTTGTAGTCAACATACAAGGCCTGTCATTGCAATTGATGGGCCTGCAGGAGCTGGAAAAACCACACTGGCACAAGTGATTGCATTGGCGCTAGCTAAAGATTACTCAGTACAGGTATTTCATATGGATGATTTGTACAACGGGTGGGACCTTGCACTCAGTGATGAATTAACTTCAACGTTGATAGATCTTACTGATTCACATGCTACGGGGGCGCCCTACAAATTTAAGAAATATGACTGGGGTAAGAAAGAGTTGGGTGCTTATGAAGAAGCAGATTCTTCATCACTGCTGATTCTTGAGGGAGTTGGAAGTGGACAACGCGCAATAAGAGATCGTTTAACAACACTGATTTGGGTCGATATTGCACCAGAGGATGGATTATTGCGAGTACTCAAACGAGATGGTGAATACATAGAAGCGCAGATGCGTAAGTGGCTCACTGCACAATCCGAGCATTTTGCCTCTAATTCGACACAAGAAGAATCAGAGTTCATCCTCACCAATTGAGAGCGCGCTTCTGCATAAAATGGCGCATATGTCAGACTTAACTGGTGAATTAATCGATGGGCGATATCAGCTCATTCGAAATATCGCCGGCGGTGGAATGGCCACCATTTATGAAGCTCTAGATACGCGCCTTGATCGAAGGGTTGCCGTCAAGGTAATGCATCCACACTTAGCGCAAGACGAAAAATTTGTTGAAAGATTTATTAGGGAAGCCAAAGCTGCTGCTGCGCTATCTCATCCCAATATTGTCGCTGTTCAAGATCAGGGTTGGAACCAAAGTGGAGTGCCTGCAGTATTTATTGTGATGGAGATGGTTGAAGGCCACACATTGCGCGACTACCTCAATGAACAAGGCGCAATGCCGGTCAGAGATGGAATAAAGTTTTTGCTGCCAATCTTGAGCGCTCTTTCGGCTGCACATAAATTGGGAATTGTTCATAGAGATATCAAGCCTGAAAATATTTTAATTTCAAAAGAAGGACGGATAAAGATTGCTGATTTTGGGTTAGCTAAGGGCACCCTTATTGGAGAAACTATGACCGCAGAGGCCAGCGTCATTCTCGGAAGCGTTTCTTACCTCTCCCCCGAACAAGTACAACGCGGAATTGCAGATCCCCGCAGCGATGTGTATTCGACTGCAATTACCGCATTCGAAATGTTTACAGGTGAAAAACCATTCTCAGGCGACGAACCAATTCAAATTGCATATATGCACGTCAATAGTCGAGTTCCGAAGATGAGCGCTGTTGCAGCAAGCATCCCTGCAGCCCTGGATGAATTGATTTTTAAGGCCACACACCCTGACCCAGACCAACGTCCACGTGATGCCTCAGAATTCCACGCAGAACTTTCGAAGATTTCGATTTCACTCGATCCAAAACAAAACCAGATGAGTCTGGAACTCGATATTCCCGTTGAACCAATGAGGCAAGTGCGCAAGTCTCGTAAAGAGAAGATCAAAGCAAAGAAAGCAGAAAAAGAGAAGACTTTAGTTGTTAACGAACCAAGTGTTACAAAAGTTGAAACAACAGCTCAAGTGCGAAAGCGACGAAAGATTAGTAAGCGCGTACGCCGAAATAGATTTATCGCGCTATTCCTTGCGATAGCACTTGGCGCAGGTGGTTGGTATGTACTTATAGGACCAGGGTCAAAAGTTGTAGTTCCTTCTGTTATTGGCGGTACTCAAACTGATGCCAATAGCGCGCTCACACCACTTGGACTTACTTCTGCAGTTGTTCAAAAACGATTCGATGAAGAGATCCCTGAAGGAAGAATTATTGAATCGATACCTGGCGGTGGCGGAAGAGTTGATGCCAATGGACAGGTGAAGTTGATTATTTCTAAGGGCCCAGAACGCTATCAAATTCCAACACTTCAAGGCTTAACTCCAGAGGCTGCAGTAAATCTCTTAGCAAAACTACCAATCAAAGTTGGGGACATCGCTGAGGAGTTTAACGCCACCATACCAAAGGGATTTGTAATCTCGTCAACACCAACTACAGGTGAAAAAGTTAAGCGAGATTCAGTCGTCAATATTTTGGTAAGCAAAGGTCTCGAAACGATAAATCTCGATTCTTACCTTGGTAAGAGTCGAGATCAAGCACTCAACGAACTTACAGATGCAGGCTTTATCGTCGTTCCAAAGGATGTCTACGACGAAAAAATCATGGCTGGTTTAGTAATTTCACAAACTCCATCTGGTGGTACTCCAGCACCTAAGGGCTCAAAAATCACTCTCCTGGTTTCTAAAGGTTCAGAATTTGTTTATATTCCTGCAGCTATCACAGGTAAATCACTTGCTGAAGCAAAAAATCTGCTCGCTGATCTAGAAATAGAAATCAAATGGAATTACATAAAGAAGAAAGGCACAAACTGGTCTATGACACCAAAGCCTCCGCTTAAACTTAAGCGCGGTAGCCAGGTAACAATCAAGGTTTGGTAGGGTTGGCGACATGCCTTCGATAGCAAAAAAACCACGTATCGGAGCGCACACACCGACTACTGGTGGAATGGCTAAACGTTCAATTGCATATGCAGAAACTATTGGCGCCGAAGCAATTCAGGTATTTACCTCCAATCCTCGTGGCTGGGCAATGCCTGAAACCAACCACGAGACGGATGCGCTATTTCGTGAGAAGGCACAAGCTCTCGATATCGAAACGTATGTTCACGCTCCATTCTTAATTAACCTTGGCTCACCTACTGAAGCTACTTATAAGAATTCATTGGCATCGACTGAATTTTCACTTAAGCGCGGTAAAGAAATTGGCGCACTGGGCGTAGTTGTTCATACGGGATCTGCAGTGAATGAAGATTTCGTTTCAAAAGCCTGGAAACAAATAAATAAGGGAATGATGCCAATTCTTAACGCACTCAGCGATGATGCGCCGATGCTCTTGCTAGAACCAACTGCTGGCCAAGGCCAATCACTAGTGAAGAAGCTTGATGATTTAACAAACTATCTCAAAGCTCTTGAATATCATCCTAAGGTTGGTATTTGCCTTGATACCTGCCATGTATTTGCTGCTGGTCATGACATCGCTAAAAAGGGTGGCATGAAAGAAACCTTAGATTTATTGGTAGAAATTGCCGGAATTGAACGTATTCAACTCATTCACGCAAATGATTCAATGGATGTATGCGGTGCCTTAAAAGATCGTCATCAAAATATTGGAGATGGGCATATTGGTGTAGATCCATTTAAGGAACTCCTGAAGCATCCAGCTGTCGCAAATGCGCCACTTATTTTGGAGACTCCGGGAATGGAGCCAGAACATGGCAAGGAAGTAGCTCTTCTTAAGAAACTTCGCGGATGAATTCCAGACATCAGTTGCAATTAAAGCTCGCACCGTGGGCGCTATTGTCAGTATCTGCCTCGTGGGGACTTGCCTTCGTGGTTATGAAGGGCGCAATCGACAGACAAGATGTGATGAGTTTTCTAACAACTCGTTTTTTAGTTGCTGTTATTGCAATGCTCGCCATTCGCCCTCAGGTTCTTAAAAAAATAGACCGAGAGTTACTGGTTCGTGGTTCGGTGACCGGACTCTTTCTCGGAACTGGATATATCTTTCAAACTCTTGGCCTGGAGAGAACTGGGGCTGCAGTAACCGGCTTTGTCACCGGTCTTTATGTTGTCTTAACGCCCGTCTTCGCTTCCATGTTTTTTAAAGAGAAAAGTACAAGGCTCACTTGGTTCTGCGTTGCACTTGCAACGATTGGATTGGCGCTCCTCTCGCTGCACGGATGGTCTGTAGGTTTCGGTGAACTCTTGGTATTCATAAGTGCAATTGCATTTGCTGCCCATATTCTCGCGCTCAGTAAATGGAGTCCTGGACGGGATGCATACGCCATGACAATTGTTCAGTTGGCGATGTGCGCCCTGCTTACGGGATCAATTTCACTTTCTCAAGGATTTCAAACTCCACCTGATAGCGGAGTTTGGACGGTAGTTGTTTTCACAGCAATTATCTGCACTGCGGTAGCTTTCATTGTGCAGACATGGTCGCAAGCACATATGAGCTCAACAAAAGTAGCTGTTATTTTGACGATGGAAGTTGTCTTTGCTGCACTCTTCGCAGTGGTACTTGGAGGCGAAATTCTTACTCTGCAGGTACTAAGCGGTGGATTGCTCGTACTGATCGCCATGTATTTGATAGTAATTAAAGAAGCGTGAGAGGCTTGCTCTTATGCCTATAGATCTCAGATCCGACACCGTTACACAGCCATCTCCAGCGATGCGTGAAGTAATCGCGTCCGCACCTGTTGGTGATGATGTTTACGGTGATGATCCAACTGCAAATTCTCTCGAAGAACGAGTTGCTGAGATGTTTGGCAAAGAAGCAGGTCTTTTTACTCCAACTGGATCTCTTGCCAATCAATTAGCAATTCGGGCCCTGGTCGCACCTGGTGAAGAACTTCTAGCCGAAACTAATTCCCACATCGTACGAGCTGAACTTGGCGCTGCCGCAGTCTTTAGCGGAATCACAACGCGCACATGGCCTGCAAAAAACGGACTCCTAAAAGCAAGTGATGCACTTGAAATCGCCCGTCCCAATTCCGGGCCGTACCTTGTATCTACAACTGCAATTGCGCTTGAAAATACCCATAACTTCGGCGGCGGTACGGTTCAACCACTTGAGGAAATTAGGGCGCTGCGAAAAGGTGCTGATGACCTTGGAGTTGCACTGCACCTAGATGGTGCTCGTATCTGGAACGCGCATGTAGCTTCAGGTGTCTCTTTCAAAGAATATGGAAAATATTTCGACACGATTAGCGTTTGTTTATCAAAAGGTTTAGGTGCTCCGGTTGGATCACTCATGCTCACAACCAAGGAGCGCGTAAGTAAAGCCCGTGTTTGGCGAAAGCGTTATGGCGCTGGAATGCGTCAAATTGGATTGCTCGCTGCTGCTGGCCATTTCGCGCTCGATAATAATATCGAACGACTTGCAGATGATCATCGCCTTGCAAAGAAGCTGGCAGTTGCCTTTGCTCAAGTTGATTCATCGCTGATTGATCCGGCTACTGTCGATACAAATATTGTTGGTCTAGATTTATCTTCACTTCCAATCAATGCAGCCGAGCTTGCAAGTAAATGTCGTGAAAAAGGTTTATGGATTAGCGCACTGGGACCAAAGTATGCGCGACTAGTTACACATTTGGACTTTACTGAATCTCAATGTGAGGAAGCGATTGAGATATTAAAGAGCGCCCTCGTGGCGAAGTAGCCACTCTTTTTTATTTAACCCGTAGGCATAATTGCCGAGCGCTCCCCCGGTTTTAACTATTCGATGGCATGGAACAACTAAGACAATGGCATTCTTTGCGCATGCGCTACCTGCAGCCCGCACAGCCGCGCAACTACCTGCGCGGTCGGCCAAATCCGAGTAAGAAATAACTTTTCCTGGGGCTACTTTACGCATTGCCTTCCATGCTGCCTGTGAAAATGTTGCACCTGGTTGTGAGGTCTTAATCGAATTGAGGGCCCCTAAATTTCCATCAAAGTAATCGTCTAGCAACTCTGAAATAACAGGAATTCTCTTCACTTCATTAATTTCACGAGATAGATCTTCTAATGAAAGGCTTTCTTTTAAGGCTTTTTGTGTGGAGAGGTTTGCGGCAAGAAGTAAATCCTGATCTGCAATGAGATTTAAAACCCCGATGGGTGTCTTGTGCGAAGTAAAGAGAAGGGGCACATCGCCTAAATTAGCGGTCGCGCAACATCTCCGCAACCAAAAATGCAAGCTCAAGTGATTGCGAATGATTAAGGCGTGGATCGCAAGCAGTCTCATAACGTGAAGCTAAGTCTTCCTCTGAAATCTTTTCTCCCCCGCCTACACACTCAGTTACATCATCTCCGGTGAGTTCAATGTGAATTCCGCCTGGATGCGTGCCTAGCGCCTTGTGAACCTCAAAGAAACCCTTTACTTCATCCATCACATCATCGAATCGACGAGTCTTGTATCCCGATGGAGCTTCGTATGTATTTCCGTGCATTGGGTCGCAGACCCAAAGAACCTTGGCTCCAGATTTGGTTACTCCGTCGACAAGTGCCGGCAGAGCTTCACGAATCTTGCCAGCGCCCATTCGGGTAATAAATGTAATACGGCCCGGTTCATCATTTGGGTTGAGCTTTTCAATGAGAGCGAGGGCATCTTTAACAGTCGATGTCGGCCCGAGCTTGATACCAATAGGATTTTGAATTTTAGAGCAGAAATCTACATGTGCTCCATCAAGTTGGCGCGTGCGCTCACCAATCCATACAAAGTGTGCGGATACGTCATAAGGAAGTTGTGTTCGTGAATCAATACGTGTCAGCGCCTTCTCGTATTCAAGGATGAGGGCTTCATGACTTGAGTAGAAATCAACGCTCTTAAAAGAATCTGGGTCAGCTCCCGCCGATTTCATAAAGGCAAGTGCTCGACCAATTTCATCAGCCATCTTCTCGTAGCGATCACCAACGGAAGAATCGCGAATGAAACCCTTATTCCACTCGTGCACTTGTCGAAGGTCAGCAAAACCACCTTGTGTAAATGCGCGAACTAAATTTAGAGTTGCAGAAGATGTGTTGTAGACGCGAACCAAACGCTGTGGGTCTGGTGTGCGAGATTTTTCAGTAAATTCGAGATCGTTCACAGCATCTCCGCGGTATGCAGGAAGTTTTACATCACCGCGAGTTTCGAAATCACTCGAGCGCGGTTTTGCGAACTGCCCAGCCATGCGTCCCACTTTGATAACTGGAAGACTTGAGTAGTACTGCAAGACTGCAGCCATTTGAAGAATAGTCTTGATACGGTCACGAATTGAGTCTGCAGTAGCTGCTGCAAAAGTTTCTGCGCAATCTCCGCCTTGTAACCAAAATGCTCTGCCCTCGGCTGCTGCTGCAATACGCACTTTGAGATCATCGCACTCACCAGCGAAAACAAGTGGTGGTAGAGATTTCAATTCTGCAACTGCAGCCTTTACTGCAGGTCCGTCTACTCCACCAGGCCATAACGGTTGTTGCGCGGCAACAAGCCCAGGAGTAAATAGATTCTCGGTTGTGGTCATAGGTCTAAGAGTAGGTGTCAGAGGATAGGTCTTGTCGGGCATTTACCCGAAGAAGATCTCTGTCTCCTTGTAGCGCTCTAATGGGACGGTCTTGAGCTTTTCAGTTGCAGTGGCAAGTGGAACACGAACAATGTCGGTTCCGTGAAGTGCAACCATCTTGCCCCAGTCACCTTCTGATGCTGCTGTAATTGCTTGAAGTCCAAATCGAGTTGCAAGAACTCGATCGAAAGCTGTTGGAGTTCCACCGCGTTGGATGTGGCCGAGAATTGTTGTACGTGCTTCGTGGCCAGTTCTCTCTTCGATTTTTTCAGAGAGCCAGTCGCCTATTCCTGAAAGTTTTACATGGCCAAAGGCATCAAGTTTTGCATCTTTGGTAACCAAATCACCATCTTGTGGAATTGCGCCTTCTGCAACAACGATGATGGGAGCAAAACCATCCTTATAGCGAGATTCAACCCACTCACAAACTTTATCGAGTGAAAATTTGATTTCTGGAATTAAAATACATGTTGCCCCGCCTGCAAGACCTGAGTGCAGAGCAATCCACCCTGCATGTCGTCCCATCACTTCAACAATTAGAAGTCTGTGATGCGACTCAGCTGTAGTGTGGAGACGATCGATTGCCTCCATTGCAATATTTACCGATGTATCAAA
>CAIMUD010000126.1 GCA_903844585.1 uncultured Actinomycetes bacterium
ACTGGCTGATTTGGGTGCACGTGCTGGCCAAGAGTTATCAAATCTTGACCCTCACCGTCCATTTGTAGATGACATTACTTTTGCATGCTCAGAGTGTTCTGAAACCATGGTGCGCGTTCCGGAAGTAATCGATTGTTGGTATGACTCTGGTGCAATGCCTTTTGCGCAATGGGGATATCCGCACCAAGAAGGCAGTAAAGAGAAGTTCGAAGCGTCTTATCCTGCAGATTTTATTTGTGAAGCTATTGATCAAACTCGTGGTTGGTTCTACACATTGATGACCATCGGAACTTTGGTCTTTGGTAAATCATCCTATGAAAATGTTTTATGTCTTGGTCACATCCTGGATAAAGATGGACGCAAGATGAGTAAGCACCTTGGCAATGTTCTAGAACCAATGGCGCTGATGGATCAACATGGCGCCGACGCGGTTCGTTGGTACATGTTGGCCGCAGGTTCTCCATGGTCTGCTCGTCGCGTTGGTCACGATGCAATTAGCGATGTAGTCCGCAAAACACTTCTGACGTACTGGAACACCATTTCTTTCCACTCTTTATATGCCCAAGCATCTAATTTTGATTTATCTCAATCACCAGAGCGCAATACACGTCCAGTAATGGATCGTTGGATTATTTCTGAGCTTTCATTATTAATCAATGAGGTAGAACGTTGTCTCAGCGATTTTGATTCACAAGGCGCTGGTAAAGCACTTGCACAATTCATTGACGATCTTTCAAATTGGTATGTCCGTCGCTCTCGTCGACGTTTCTGGGATGGCGATGTGGCAGCTCTTGCGACCCTTCATGAGTGCCTTACAACTTTGACACAATTACTTGCTCCTATGGTTCCATTTATTTCAGAACACGTATGGCAGGAACTCGTGCGACCAGTTGATTCAGGTGTTGCAACTTCAGTTCACCTCACAGACTTTCCAGTAGCAAATCCAACAGATATCGATACAAAACTCTCTGCTCAAGTTGCACTCACACGTCGAATCGTCGAACTAGGTCGCGCTGCTCGCGCTGAGTCTGGAATGAAAATTCGCCAACCTTTACAACGTGCACTCATTGCTGCAAGTGGTTGGGCTGCGCTACCAACAGATATGCGTGAACAAATTGCAGACGAATTAAACGTTGCAGACTTAGCTGATATCGCTGATGCCGATGGAGACCTTGTAGACATTTCAATCAAGGCGAATTTCCGCACGCTCGGTGCGAAATTTGGCGGAGAAGTTCAAAACATCGCTAAAGCAATTGCCGCAACAGATGCCACAACACTTGTTAAGACGTTGCGCACACAAGGTAAGGCCGAAGTTGGTACATGGAGTATTGAATTAGATGACTTGGTCATTACCGAAGTTCCCCGCACAGGTTGGATGGTTGCCAGCCACGAAGGCGAAAGTGTCGCCTTGGACCTTTCATTAACTCCAGAGTTGATTGCGGCTGGAAATGTGCGCGAAGTTATTCGCTTTATTCAAGAGGCTCGTAAGACAAGTGGTTTTGAGATTTCAGATCGCATCCGTGTGATGTGGAATGCTCCCGCAGAAATCACAACGGCAATCGAATCCGCACAAGAGCACATCAGTGCTGAAGTATTGGCTACAGAGTTTATTCGTGATTCAAATCTGCCAGTATTAGAAGGCGAACTTGGCTTTAATGCAACGCTTATAAAGAGTTAAATTAATA
>CAIMUD010000127.1 GCA_903844585.1 uncultured Actinomycetes bacterium
AGCAAAACCACGGTTGGAACGAGTTAGTACAGGATTTGAACTGCGCACTAATTTCCCTTTCTAGGAAATCCGCTTCCTTAGGAGGCGGGTTAGGTAAGCCCTATTTAAAACCACAAACCTGAGAATTTCATTCCCAAGGCTAGCCCTAAGGACTACTGCCCACCATTTGTGAATCTCCCGTACGCTCGCCAGATGAAGTTCATCGCCTGGCTTAAGTCGGAAAAACACCAAAAACTCGTTGAGCGCTGGTGGATCGCCATTGTCTTAGTCTGGGGCGTAATCAAGACTATCGCCGTAGATAAAACCTTTGAGAAATATGGGGTGAACCCAAGTGTTTATATGGCTATCGTTTTTGCTATCGCCGTGCCATATGCGATCTCTACCGCAAAGTTATTCTTCTCAATAGTAGAAAAACATTGGCGTAACACATTCATATTTGGTGCGATCGCATTGGTGCTGCACTTTGCTCCAGATGCTTACATTCTTTCAACGGCTAAATCGGTTCCAAGATCGCTCTTTGATGGATTTATCCTCGCCATCGTAATCTTCTCAATCTTTGGAATCCGTGAAATTGTTATAAAGGTGCGCGAACACAAGAAATAAATGCGATTTTTAAATTAATAACTTTGATTACGCTGGTTTAGAGCTGCTTGTAAAAAGGCTAGTTACCCAGTCTTGACTACGGTGCCAGGCGCTTTGAACAAAAGTGGTCGCACTGTTACAGGCAATAACGATCCAATCATTTAATTGGTACCAACTATCCTGAACGTATGGCCACCATAAATAAGTAAGTGAATGGAAGGCATCGCCTGGATTTAACCAGGCTTTATTTGCTTCAACTATTGGGTTGTATCCAAGTACCTGCAATATGAGAACAGCTAAGACCACTATTCCGAAGACTCGATATAAGTAGCGGTACTTAGGTGCCTTAATGTCAAGAATAGGATCACCTGAAAATGAATCAAAGACAGAATAAATGAATCCCGGAATCGGCATAATCACAAACGAAATTAAAACTGTCTCCTGCGCGCTCAATCCCGCATCGGTAATTCGAGAACCAACGATCAATCCGATGATTCCGAGCAGCACCAGCTTGAACACTCCCCGAGGAGTAATTTGCGCCAAGAATTTCCAGCTCGGAAGTTTGTGGTCAATAAATCCAAGTAATTGTGGCACCAAGAAAATTGCAATTCCACCAGCCAAATATCCATTCCAGCCAATGTAAGGCTGCGATAGGACTACCAAAATAAGGAGTTTAAATAGGATTCCACGAATTCGTTGAACCTTTCCTCTTGGCTTCAATTCAACTGAAAGTTTTGCAAGACGATGGCGATATCCATACCAGGCTACTTCTTCAAGGACCATGCGAGATAGGAGCGCTAAGCCAACGAATAATCCAAACTCGTTTGCATGCTTTGTAATTGGAATTTCATGGCCAATCAAGCCGGTAAGCGCTGCTACTAGTTTTGATGAAGCCCAGCCGGTCAAAAGTGAACCGATTACGTAATCGGTAATCCGTTCCCAAAATGTTCGGAAATCTTCAACACTCCTGTGAAGTGGGCGGAACTTACTTGCTAGCAAGCCCGGGGCAAAGAATAGAAGGGAAAATCCAAGTGCGAAAAGCAAGTCATTCTGGGTTATTAAATTTCCGCCTGCAAAAACAAAATCAAGGTATACAAAAGCAGCGCAAAGTCCTGCGAATGCGTCAAATACTCCAATCAAGATAAGAATTAGGGTGATATTCCGATCGAAAGGAATCGAATGATTGTTAATACTTCGCATTCCGATATATGAGAAATATAAGGTTGCGGGGATAGTTAGCCATGCCAGATTACCAAAGATAGCGCGCAAATAACGGGCATCGGTAACG
>CAIMUD010000128.1 GCA_903844585.1 uncultured Actinomycetes bacterium
ATTCACACGTAAAGATATTGATAATCCTAGTATTCAACAGATATTTGGTGATTATGCAAATCTAGATGATTTGGCGCAGTTAAAGGATCTGGAAATTGATGTAGTCATTCATCTCGCTGGGGTCACCGGGGATGCACTTGAAGAAGATGCAATGGTAGTAAATGTTGCGGGTACATCGCGGTTCTTGCGATTTATGATCGATTTAGGAGTGAAGAAATTCGTGACTGCTAGTTCGATCGCAGCAGTTGGTTGTCTCACAGCTGATTTTATGCCTAGGTCCTTGCCCATAAAGGACGATCATCCTTGTGATTCTGCCAGTGTTTATGGACTTTCAAAGTTCTTTGTTGAAGAGATTTCAAAATATTTCAGTAGGTTACATAAAGATGTAGATTTTACCCTTTTTAGAATTGGGGTAGTTCTTGCGGAAACCGCTGTCGTAGCAGATGAAGATCGTATCTCTAAGATGTGGCGACCATTTTGTACTTTAGGCTGCATTTCAGCAACCGATGTAGTCAACGCATTCCAAAAAGCGGTTCAAAGAAGCGTTGAATCGGGTGTTCACATAATGAATCTTGTTGCAGATAAGAGTTATTCCACAATTCCAACTATCGATGCCTTGAAATTGGCGCTCGGGGAAAGAGCGGACGATCTTGACCTGTCATTCTATAAAAAGCCGGGCAATGAACATGCAGGACTTTATGATTTGAGTGCTATTAGAAAATTTATTGAATTTGAAGTCTCCATCGATTTGCAAACAATGCGCAAGCGAAGCTAGAAGGGCTGCCATGACAAATTCTTCGAAGAAACATCCCTCACTTATAATCCATGAATTGGGCAAGGTAATTCTGGGGGAGCGCGAGCATCGAACTGCTAAACCAGGTGAAGTATTGATCCGCACAGAGTTCTCTGGAGTAAGCGTTGGAACGGAAATGGCTGGGGCGCACGGTCGTAACTTGCTTTGGGGTAATCCACCCTTCTCTCCTGGGTACCAGGGCGTTGGGCGCATCGTGGAATTTGGCGACCCAAATATCAAAGGTCAGTTCGAAGAGGGTCAGTTAGTCGCATATTTCACTGGGGCGGGAACGCATCAAGCATTTACAACGGCTTCTATTGAAAGGACGCACCCAGTCTCAGAGACAGAGCTCTATAAGTACGCCGGCCTATTCGTTCAACCCGCTGTAGGTGCTAATGCACTAAATAAAGCGCATGTGAAATCGGGTGATTCGGTGTTGGTAATTGGACAAGGAATAATTGGACAGGCTACTGCTTTGTTGGCGATGATGCGCGGTGCATATGTTGTTGTAACAGATGTTTCAAAAGATAGATTAGCAGTAGCGGCAAAATACTGTGCGAATAGAGTAGTAAACACTTCAGAATCAACCGCTTGGGAGCAACTGGAAAAAGACTTTCCTAAAGGTTTTGATGTGGTTATTGAATCTACAGGAATCATGCCCTTGGTTGAAGATGCTTTAAAGTGTACAAAGTTCGAGGGTATGATCGTGTTTGAGGGCCATTATGCGGGCGACCTTAAGTTTGAATTTAATCTCGCTCACAGGAAGCAATTAAATGCTGTATTCCCATTTTTTATTGGGGAAGCACCAAGTAGAGAATCAGTCATCAATCAGATCACTTCTGGTCATTTAAACATGAAGGCCCTCGTCAGCCACGAAATCAATTGGAAAGATTCGCAAACAATCTACTCAAAATTATTCACACCAGAAAAAGACTCAATGAATGGAATTCTGATTGACTGGCGGGATGCCGTCTGATGCTAAAGCCAAATTTTAGATTTGCTTTTGGGGTACTGAGCAACTCTTGTTTGGAGATTTGTGGCTAACATGCTCGCAGCAATTTTACGTGAGGAATCTGAAGAACTATTCATGGAGCATATTCCGCTCCCCGAACCAAAAAATGGCGAGGTTTTAATCAAAGTTTTATCAACTGGTGTATGTCATTCAGACTTACATGTAGTAAAAAAACATGTTAAATTTCCAAGGCCTGCAATTCTAGGTCATGAGGTCTTTGGGCAAATCGTTCAGATTAGTGAAAACGATAAAAGTGTTTTTGATTTCGCCGAAGATGATTTCGTTGTCACGAGTTTCATTATGCCTTGTAATAATTGCGAGCAATGCAATTCAGGATTAACAAATATTTGTTCGAGTTTTTTCTTCAATAACCGTTTAAATGGAAATATTTTAGATGGTACAAAGAGATTGCAAGACAAAGTTGGGCAGGAAGTATCTTCGTATTCGATGGCAGGATTCGCCGAATACGCTGTGGTACCGATATCGGCAATGGCGAAGGTTCGTGGTGACCTGGCTGACAAATCTTGGTGTGTTTTAGGTTGTGCCGGAATTACTGCCCATTCGGCAGTTAAACGTGCCATATTGACCCGACAAATGGAAGGAGCACCATATAAAACTGCGATCGTTATTGGAGTTGGTGGTGTGGGGTTGTTTATTACTCTTTTCTGTAAAATCTTCGGTATTGAGAATATAATTGCTATTGATATTGATGATAAAAAAACTGAATTAGCACGGGATCTAGGTGCTACACATGCATTTAACTCTGCCAAAATGAATGTGCAGGATATTAAAGCTTCACTACCTGGTCAGGGGGCTCATTTGGTCTTTGAGGCCGTTGGTAGTGCTGCAACTATTGAACTTGGGTTTGGGCTTGTGTCTGAGGGAGGGCTAATCACGGTAGTCGGAATCGCACCACATGGGACAACTGCAAGTTTCGAAATAACTCCATTAGTCCGTAGAGAATTCACGATTAAGGGATCGTTTGGCGGAAAACCAAAAGAGGATCTCAGCGCGGTAATAAAACTTGCAGAACAGGGACTGATACCGCTTGAAAAGATTGTGAATCAAAATTACGCATTAAAAGACATTAATACTGCATTTTTTGAACTTGATAAAGGAATCACAAGAGGACGTTCAATTATTGATTTTGCAAACAAAGGTCTCTAAATGTTGATCAAAGGCGCAATCTTGGAGGAAATGGGGAGATCATTTCCATATTCTGTGTCTAGACCTATAACGATCTCTAATATTGAATTATCAGCTCCACTTGATCATGAAGTTCTGGTCAGAATTGAATCAGCTGGAATTTGCCATTCAGATTTAGCAGTAGTTCAGGGTGTTAGACCTAGACCGACTCCGATGCTGCTAGGCCATGAGGCGGCAGGAATAGTGGAAAGTTTTGGACGCGAAGTCAAAGGTTTAAATGTTGGAGATCGAGTAGTTATGACATTTGCGCCAAGGTGCGGAAATTGTCTTGGTTGCTCCTCAAATGGAGCCATGAGTTGCATAGCTGGTACGAAATCAAACGTTGCGGGTGAACTCCTGTCAGGTGGTCAAAGATTGACCAGAGAAGGCAAAAAAATAAATCATCACCTTGGAGTTTCAGCTTTTGCAGATTATGCAGTTGTAGATTGCCGTTCAATTGTTAAAGTTGATAGCGATATTCCACCACAGGTAGCTGCATTGCTAGGTTGTGCAGTTCTCACAGGTGGAGGCGCACTCCTTAATGCCGTAACACTTAAATCTGGACAGTCGGTAGCGATCGTTGGTCTTGGAGGTGTTGGGCTAGCCGCCTTGATCACTGCGATTGCTTTGAAAACAGAGAAGGTATACGGAATTGACTTGAATGAGAAGAAACGCTCTCATGCCTTGAAGCTAGGAGCAACCAGGGTCTTTAGTGGCGATGAAGCGATAGCAGAGGGCTTAAAAGCAGATGTCGTAATCGAGGCAGTAGGCATATCGAAAGCATTTGAATTAGCGCTCGAATTGACGGCACCCGGAGGCACTCTTGTCACTGTAGGACTACCAGCGGCCAACGATTTGGCAACAATTTCGCCTTTAGCTTTAGTATCGCAAGGAAAGAAGATTGTAGGAAGTTACCTAGGATCTGCTGTGGCTGCGAGAGATATTCCTAAGTTTGCTGATCTTTGGAGAAGCGGCCTTCTTCCAGTTGAAAGTTTGGTGTCTTCTACAATTACGCTCGACGAAATAAACCTAGGTATGGATAGATTGGAAAAAGGCGATGAACTTCGCCAGATGATTACTTTTTAAAATCTACGCAAGTATTGTGGATCTCGCCGATACCGTCGATACCAGTGCGGATCTTCTGTCCACCATGTAGATAAACCGGTGGCTTAAAGCCTAGCCCCACGCCAAATGGCGTTCCGGTATTGATGACATCGCCTGGAAATAACTCCATAAATTGGCTGATGTACCAAACGATATGGTCGATACCGAATAACAAGTCATTGGTATTGGAATCTTGCTTCATTACGCCATCTACTTCACACCACAAGCGCAAGTTATGGGGATTAATGGCATCGCCTGAAACGATTACTGGACCGATGGGATTAAAGGTTGGAAATGACTTTCCCTTAACCCATTGGCCAGAACGTTCGATCTGCCAGTGGCGCTCTGATACATCTTGCGAGATTGTGTAACCCAAGATGTGAGCTGCGGAATCTTTTGGTGAATCTAGATATAGCGCACGTTTTCCAATAACAATTGCGAGTTCTACTTCGTAATCAGTTGCAGTGCTATTAGGTGGAATCACAATGTCATCATTTGGCCCGATAACTGAATCCGGGGCCTTCATAAAGATGACAGGTTCCTTTGGAGTATCTGCACCAGTTTCTGCAATATGTGCGATGTAGTTAAGACCTACACAGATAACTTTGGTCGGACGAGCAACTGGGGAACCATAGCGAACGCCGGCAAGAGGTGTGCGGGGGAGTTTTGTGAGATCGGCTTTCGCAACCTTTTCATAACCACCGTTTTCTAGTTCGGTGCGGTTCCAGTCACTTACAAGTGTTGAGACATCAATGGCTTGGTCGCCTTCGACTACGACTGGTTTTTCACTACCTGCAGCTCCGATACGTGCGATCTTCATTTATTTCCTCCAGGTAGCGAGCCCAACCCAGCATGGGTTGGAAGTAAGCGAACATGTTTTGGCTCAAGTTCTTCGAGCGAATTAACACCAAGTAACTTCATATTGC
>CAIMUD010000129.1 GCA_903844585.1 uncultured Actinomycetes bacterium
TACCTGGGCCACCACGCGCACCGGCGCACTTGCCCAACTTAAAAATTTCATCGATAACCACTTTGCAGAATTTGGCCCTTACGAAGATGCGATGGCGCTAGATAACTGGGCACTTCACCATTCACTCCTTAGCCCTTACTTAAACAACGGACTGCTTCATCCCGAAGAAGTTATTGAGGCCGCCATTAAAGCTTTCAATACTGGCGCTATTCCTATCGCGTCCTGTGAAGGATTTGTCAGACAAGTCATTGGATGGCGCGAATACGTCAACGGCATGTACTGGTATTTAGGCCCGGAATATAGGGAAAATAACCACTTTTTAGCTGATAGGCCCTTGCTGCCGCTATTTCGAGATCCCTCTAAGACAAAGGCCAATTGCCTCAAAACAATTGGGGGAGATATAGAAGAACGTGCTTGGGTCCATCACATTCCGCGTCTTATGGTCCTGAGTAATCTTGCACTCATCACCGGCACCAAGCCGCAAGAATTTCTGGATTGGATGCGCGAAGTTTTTATTGATGCAACAGATTGGGTGATGGTGCCAAATGTGATTGGCATGGGACTTCACGCTGATGGCGGAGCGATGATGACTAAGCCATACGCTGCAGGAGGCGCATACATTTCAAGGATGAGTAGCTACTGCAAGGGTTGTGCCTATGATCCAAAACTTCGAGTGGGAGATAACGCCTGTCCTTTTACAACTTTGTACTGGGATTTCTTAGATCGCCATAAGGATGAATTTGTAAAAAACCATCGAATGAGTCAACAGGTTTTTGGACTCAATCGGCTCAAGGATTTGCCCGAGCTAAAGTTGCGAGCGCAAGAAGTTCTAGATGGGCTGAGTAAAGGTGAAATTTAACTTTACTTAAGTGGAACGCGAATCTTCTGCCCTGCAGTGATATCTCCAGAGTCGAGAGAGTTAACAGAGACAATCTCATCGACTAGTCCTCGCACATCGTTGCCATCTGCAAGACGCGAAGCCAGTGACCAGAGGCTCTCCCCTGGCGCTACGGTGACAGTGACAAATGTTGTCGGTGAAGTGGCAGCCGATGTGCTGGCACCTGATTGAGCCCCGAAGACGGATCCGAGGGTTACCGATATTGAGAGAACGAGAAGGGTGCGAGCTAGTCGACCGCGACGGTTGAGGTGGATATTTTGCTTCATGGCCTTGCTCCTGAGATTTTCTTACCTTGGGGAAGGTATTCGAACACCTGTTCGATAGAGCTAAGTAAACACCCCACCACTGACAAATGCAAGTAATTTTCGAACATATGTTTGGTTTTTTCGAAAATATGTTCTACCCTTATCCCATGAGCCCAAAAACAGCTAAACCTCCAGTAAACCTCTCCGTGCGCCAGCAGGAGATATATGACTTCATCCAGTCCAGCCTTAAGGCCAATGGCTACGCCCCATCGATCCGCGAGATCGGCGACAGCGTGGGACTTAAGTCGACCGCCTCAGTTCAGTATCAGCTGGAGCAGTTAGTGGAGAAGGGCCTTATCCGCAGAGGCGAAGCTAAGGGCCGAGCAATGCAGAACGCACCGCAGGATGAGCCAACAAATCTTGATCGCACAACACAGATTCCACTCGTTGGTCGAATTGCAGCAGGTGGGCCAATCCTTGCTGAACAAAATATTGAAGAGACCTACCCCCTTCCCGAATCAATCGTTGGTAAGGGCGAGCTCTTTATGTTGCAGGTCGTGGGTCAATCAATGATTAACGCAGCAATTTGCGATGGCGATTACGTTGTTATTCGTTCGCAGAAAGATGCCCTCAACGGCGAGATTGTTGCGGCGATGATTGATGGCGAGGCAACGGTAAAGACCTTTTCCAAAAAGGGCGGCCATATCTGGTTGCTGCCCGCCAATGACGACTTCGCACCTATCGATGGCGATACTTGCGAAATCCTCGGCAAGGTGACCGCCGTACTGCGCTCTGTTCGCTAATTTCAACTAGCACTGTTCTATTTGCCCCATTTACACTCGCGGCATGAAAAGAGTTGCTCTAGTCGGACTTTTACTGCTCTCACTTACCTCGTGTGCACGGCAAGAAAGCTTTCAATCTCTAGCCGACGGGCCCTGCAGTAAAGGACAAGCAAAACAAGTGAGCCAACACATCTCGGCGCAACTTCAGGCTATGGCCGATGAAGATTGGTTGAAGGCATATACATATTCAGCTCCTAGTTTTCAGAAAGCAATCACAGTAGAGGATTTTCAAATCATCATCGAAGGTGACTATCCAGTCCTTATCTCTAATCAAGGATATTCATTTGGCAATTGCACAATTTCTGGCTCGGAGTTTTCGCAGGTAGTAAAGATTGAACTCCCTAATAACTCAGCATCAATTACTTACGCTCTTAGCGTTGAAGAAGAGAAGATCGGAATCGTTGCCGCGAGGTTCTCGACAGAAGAGGAAATTCAAAACGCTTAAAACCGCTAATAATTAGAAACGAAGAAGGCCCCGGGTTTCCCCGGGGCCTTCTCTAATTAACTAGTTAGAAGTTAATTAGCAAGCGTCGCGATACTGAGCCTTCTTACCAGCGTCTGTATCGATGTTCTTCTTAGTCAAGATTGTGAATCCAGTTTGGATCTTCTTTGACTTTGGAGCCTTTCCTGCAACTGCAGCTACTGCTGCATCGATTCCTTCAGAACCGATTGTTGCTGGCTGCTGAGCGATAAGTGCCTGAACAGTTCCAGCCTTAAGAGCCTTTACCTGATCTGATCCAGCGTCGAAACCAACAACCTGAACCTTTCCAGCCTTACCAGCCTGCTTGATACCAGCTGCAACACCTTGAGCTGAGAATAGGTTAGTTGCGAATACTGCAACGATGTCCTTGTTCTTAGCAAGTGCTGCTGTGATGATGCGCTGCGCTACTGCAGGCTCATTGTTTGAGTACTGAACTCCGATGTAGTTGTACTTCTTCTCCTTGTTAGCTGCATCAGCGAAACCGTTTACACGAGCATCTACTGAGCTAACTCCTGGTGAAGTTGAAACTACGAGTACTTTTCCACCCTTTGGTGCAAGCTGCTTAACAGCATTAAATGCTGCCTTGCCGCCACCGTAGTTGTCTGAAGCGATTTCTGAAACAGCAGCTGATGGATCTCCGATTGTTGTATCAACTAGAACAACCTTGATTCCTGCAGCAATTGCAGCTTCGATTGGCTTCTGAAGTGCAGTCATATCGTTTGGCGCAATAAGGATCGCGTCTGGCTTTGAAGCTACAACGCTATCTAGTACTGGCTTCTGGATTGTTGCATCCCACTTAGCTCCACCTTGAGTTGTTACTACTGCGCCAGCCTTTGCAGCTGCCTCAGCAACACCGCAACCCATAGTGATGTAGAAAGCATCGCCTGCTACACCCTGGATGAAAGTGATCTTAGTACCAGCTGCTGATGCACCTGTTGTACCTGTTGTTGTTACAGCCATTGCTACTGCAGAAGCAATTGCAAGCGCTGCGAACTTTTTGTTCTTTTGCATTTTTTCTCCCTTGTTACCTAGTTACTCTCTTTTGGAGAGTGTTTTTTAGAGTGTCGACCACCCCGTTCTGCAGATTCACGTCGCATGGTGTCGACGTAAACGGCTGCAATCAGAAAGACACCAACAACAACGTTCTGCCAAAAAGGCACAACGCCAATGATGATGAAGCCAGTCTGAAGAACGATCGGAATAAGCAAACCTATGCTCATACCGAATATTGTTCCGATACCACCGAACAAGCTCGTGCCACCAATAACAACACCTGCTACAACTGTAAGTGCTGTTTGTGACTGACCTGCGATAGTGGTTTGTTGATATAGCGCAAGGCTTAAGAAACCAGCAATTGCTGATGTAAAGCCCATGAGTGAATAGACATAAACTAGATGGCGATTAACGTTGATACCAACGCGTCGACACCCTTCTATGTTTGATCCGACAGCGTAAGTGCGCAGACCAAATTTAGTTTTGTGGAGAAGAATTCCTCCAAAGATCAACATGACAAGAGCGACTACAGCAAGTACTGGAATTTGTGAGTACACATTTCCAAAACCGATGTGATCAACCATCACATCCGTTGCATCACTGAGATCGATACCGCCTGTGATGATCTGAGAAAGACCAAGAGCTGTGCTTAGAGTTCCAAGAGTCACGATAAACGCTGGAATCTTTGCAATAGCAACGAGCCAACCATTTAGCGCACCCCAGGCAACACCTGCCACGATGCAGGCAGCAAAGCCTGCAGCCGTTGATCCCCAGCCTTGTCCACCAGTTGCTGTAATTGCTTTACAAGCAGCAACGCTAGAAAAGACAAGAACGCTACCCACTGATAGATCGATACCCGCGGTAATGATGACGAAAGTCATTCCAACGCCGAGGATCGCAAAAACAGAAACGTTAATGGCAACGTTGCGCAGATTAAAGAGTGTGAAGAATGAATCTGGTGCCATCGCGCTAAAGATTCCTGCGATAACAAAGAGAACGGCAACGATCTGAGAAGTCTGAGCTTTAAGAACTCTCTTTAAGAAGGGTTGCTTCTCGTCAAGAATTCCAAAGTCTGCAGCTGGATTCGATGATGATGTTGTAATTGACATTAGTTGTTCACCTCATCCAATCTTCCTGTCATTGCGCCGACTAGCTCTTCTAAATTTGTTTCCTTCGCCTTGTATTCGGCAATTACTCGACCACGACGCATTACCTGTACGCGATCAGCAACTTCTAGAACTTCTGGCATGGAGTGGCTAATAAACACTATTCCGATGCCTTTGTCTCTCACTCTTCGTACCAAATCGATAACGTTTTTCTTCTGGACTACGCCAAGGGCAGCAGTTGGCTCATCAAAGAAGAGCACTTTGCTTGCCCACGCTGCAGAGCGAGCGACGGCAATACTTTGTCGCTGCCCTCCAGACATGGTTGCAACGTTATTTGTCAATGAACGCACTGTCGCGCCAAGATCGCGAAAAGCTGCTTCGCTTCCGCGACGCATCTCTGCATGATCTAAGAATCCAAACTTTCCGAGGATTCCTTTGCGAGGGACCTCTCGGCCTAAGTACATGTTCTGCACTGGATTTAAGTGAGGACATAGCGCTAGATCTTGGAAAACAGTTTCGATTCCGTGCGAACGTGCCTGCGCCGGAGAAGCGAAATTTACTTCCTTCCCGTCGATCAGAATTGTTCCTCCATCTGGTTGTTCTGCGCCAGAAAGAATGCGAACGAGCGTGCTTTTACCCGCGCCGTTGTCTCCAATGAGTGCGGTTACTTCACCCGCTTTCACATTGAAGTTACAACTACGAAGCGCTTCAACAGATCCGTAATTACGGACGATGTCGTTTGCTTCGAGCACATATTGACTATTTGACATTTTTAGCGACCTACCTCCGTGTATGGGCGTGCGATTCCTGCAACTGCTTTATTGAGTTTTTCTAGACGTGGAATAGCTGTATTTGTTAGGAAATCTGTGCGCTCTGCGCCCTTCATTCCAATTGATTCCTTCCAAACAGAACGGCCGGCGATAAATCCTGATGCGCCACCTTCTGTACAAGAAATCTGAACAACCTTTTCGAATTCGTTAAATGCAACACCAGCAGAAAGTACAGCCCAAGGCACAGTTAGTCCTTCTGAAAGTCGACGGCAACCTTCTGGGCTACCTGGGTATTCAAGCTTCAAAAGATCTGGCTTGAGTTCGTTGAGAAGAAGAGCCGATTCCACAATGAGGTCTTCCTTCTGCTTTGCAGTCAGATCAGACTGTGATGGGAGGGTGTAGATAAGGTTTTCAATAACTGATGGAACTCCAGCAGCCTTACAACCAGCGATGATTTCCTTAACAACGTTAAGAGTCTCTGATGTGAGATCTGGTTCGCCTGCGCCAATTGGGCGACCTGGGTGCATCATGACGAGTTGCTTAAGTGCATCTCCACCATTTTTCTTAACCCATGCGCCATCTTGTCCTGGCTTAATTGATGGACGTGGCTCGCCATTGAAATCACCACGATCGGGATTTTCTGCAGCGATAAGAAGTCCACAATTTTCATTTAGAACGCCAGCGCCAAGAACTGCGCCAACGCCAACTTCGATGTCAAGAAGAATTCCGCTTGCAAATGGTGTCAAGTGACGTGCAACTTCAATCTTTGCTTGCTGCATATCCTCTGTAGTTGCTTCAATGCCAATAGCTGCAAACATTTTCTTAAGTGTGTTGCGCTGATCCATTGCGATGATGGAAAAAATTCCAGACTCATTAGCAATAGAAGCTAGGCCTGTTTTATTACTCGGACTCATGTCGACTCTCTCTCATTTAACTTTCTCGGATACGAACTCGGTTATCACTTCGTCGATTGATGCGAACTTATCTAGTGCAGCAACGCGCGCAAAAGCTGCGGCGCCAAAGGCACCGGCTTCTTTTACGTGACTGATAGTTAGTCCTGGCATCAGAGTCGCCTTTGACTCTTTAACACTTCGCAAACGCAGCCAACCTCCGGCTGCACGCGAAATCTTGTGTACTCCAACTACTTTGTTGATGTGCTCAAGAAGCTTTCTTGTTTCATTTTGGTTATAACGAAGAGCTGCATCCCAGAGCACTTGGCCCGACGCCTCATTCGTTAAGGTAAATACAACTTCGTTTGACATAAAGTTTGGCTCAGATACAACGATTGATTCATCGACTGCATCTGGATTCCAGTTCTCATCAAATTTGGTGCGGATATCTGGATCGATTTGTTCAAAGAGGGCCAGTACGCGACGCAAAATAAGTCCTGCGCGAGTTCCGCCAAGAAGTAGCGTCTTTCCTGGCAAGACATGCGCACCAGAACCAACTCCGCCTCTTACCAATTCAACGCGATCATCTTCTGAAATTTTTCCAGGCACTGTACGCAGCAAAACATCTGCTGTGCCAGTTGAATTAAAGAGCACATCATCACCGAGCGCCCCAGAGCCAACTGCTGCAACTGGATGATCATGGCCTGCAACTGTTACGACTGCGCCAACAATCTGAGGCGGAACTCCAGCGCGATTTACTTTGCCAAAGCTCTCCCCTGCATTCCTTAGAGGAGGAATGAAAGATTGGTCCATGCCAATGAGATCAAGTGCCTCTTTCCATGGACTCTCGGTATCGAAATTCCAAAAGCCAGTGCGGGAAGCAAGAGAAGGCATTGTGTAACGCTCGCCCGTTAATTTATAGGCTACATATTCCTGAAGATTTAGCCATTGCAA
>CAIMUD010000130.1 GCA_903844585.1 uncultured Actinomycetes bacterium
AATCTCGTGGTCACCTACTTCGTTTCGTAGCCTTGAGCGCGCTTGGTACGGTCATTCGCATAGAAGATGCAAATGAAAGCGAACTAACGCAGGCCTATGAGAGAATTAGCTCATGAAGATAATCGTCATCAATGGCCCCAATTTAGCGCGTCTAGATATTCGTGACTCTTCAATTTATGGAGATCTCAATTACTCCGAGTTAAAATCTCTGATTGAAAGCTCTGCAAAGAACGTGGGTTTTGAGGCAGATGTGCGACAGAGCAATGATGAGGCCACGATTATTGGTTGGCTTCATGAAGCCGCTGATGCAAAAACCCCAGTAATTATTAATCCAGCAGCGTTTACACATTATTCATATGCCATACGCGATGCCGCAGAACTGTTAACGGCCCCACTTATCGAAGTCCATTTATCGAATCCAATGGCGCGTGAAGAGTTTCGCCATACATCGGTAATCTCAGGTATAGCTAGTGGGACTATCGCTGGATTTGGTCCGAATTCATATGTTTTAGCGATTAACGCCCTCAAAGCCCTGCTTGGCTAAGTGCGAAAAACGCTCACGTAATACGGGTATCCTTAACCCCTTGCCGTTGAAAAACAATGGCCGATAGACATTATCTATAGACATGAGTGGAGTTTGAATCGTGGCAACAACAGCAGATCTAAAAAATGGAATAACACTGGACATGGATAACGCACTATGGACCGTTGTTGAGTTCCAACATGTTAAGCCAGGTAAAGGTCCAGCTTTCGTTCGCACCAAGTTGAAGTCCGTTACAACTGGAAAAGTAATTGATCGCACGCTAAACGCTGGCGTTAAAGTGGATGTAGCTATTCTCGAGAAGCGCGATATGACTTTTCTATACCGAGACGGCGATGATTTCGTATTCATGGATCAGAAGACATTTGACCAGATGAATATCTCGGCCGCAACTGTCGGAGATGCAGCTGATTACATGTTAGAAAACTGTGAAGCCAATGTTGCAATCCATGAAGGCAATCCGCTCTATATAGATTTGCCAGCTTCAGTTGAACTGACAATCACATACACCGAGCCAGGTTTGCAAGGCGATCGCTCTTCTGGTGGAACCAAGCCAGCAACGCTAGAAACTGGAATAACAGTTCAAGTGCCGTTATTCATTAAGCAAGATGAGAAGGTTCTAGTTGATACCCGCACCGGAGCATATCTAGGTCGAGCAAACTAGTGAGTGCACGCCGAAAGGCGCGCAAGCGTGCTTTAGATTTTTTATACGAGGCTGACATTCGCAGCGCAAGTGCTATTGAATTATTAGGAAGTCGCGAAGAGAGCGAGCTTTCAGAGCGCGATTATGTAATGGAATTGCTAGTCGGCGTTGAAACAAACAAAGTTAAAATTGATGAATTAATCACTACATATGCCCAAGGATGGGATATGGATCGAATGCCTGCAATCGACCGCAACATCTTGCGAATTGCGCTCTTCGAAATTCTCTTCAAAAGCGATCTAGATGATCAGATTGCAGCATCAGAAGCGGTAGAGATTGCTACTGAATTATCAACAGATGACTCGGCAAAATATATCAATGGCGTCTTGGGGCGAATAATTATTCTCAAACCTTCTTTCGCACTCTAAAGATTAAAGTTTTTTAAGAAGTAATCCTCGGGAAGATAACCAGGAGTAGGTTGTAGCTTCATCCATATTTATTAAGAGGCCAATTGTTGTGAGGTCACTGGCTCTAATCGAGAGAACTTCGCCATTCCAATCCTGACGCTTTGCACATAAAAGGGTGGCAAATTTCCGCAAATGATCAATATCTATATCGCCACATGTTGAATTAGACGTGGCCCGAATATCTAGAGTTATTTTCTCGGGAGATTGAGTTTTAGTTTCTGAGCTCAAACCAAGTAACTCATTTAAGGGAACTTGATAGAAATTAGCGAGATGGATTGCTTTCTTTATTGATAGAGCCCGGTCGCATCTTTCATATGAGCCAATTACTACTGCCTTCCAGATTCCGCCGGATTTAGTTTCAACATCTCGAAGGGTCATGCCCTTTGCTCTTCGGACTGATTTCATAGCTGCGGCAATTTCTTCGATTGAACGTTCGGGGATTGTTATCATTCGGCGAGAATAGACACGAATCCGGCTAAATGGATTTACCTGTCCACAGGTGGTATCTTTTCCCAGCCCGAGAGGCAAGAAATTCCTTTAACGATCCGTCCAGAGAGGCGGCGAAGGAGAGAAAATGGCTACAGTCCTGGACGCCGGCGAAATTGGTCGGGCGCTTAAGCGCATTGCTCATGAAATTATTGAACACAATCATGGTTTAGAGAACGTCGTATTGCTCGGCATTCCAACTCGTGGTGCATTCCTTGGTGAACGCATCGGAGCGTTTCTAAAAGAGATTCAATCACCAGTCCCAGTCGGAACTCTAGATATAACTCTGCATCGAGATGATTTAAGAATGCGGCCACCGCGACCCTTGCTACCAACTCTAATTCCTACTGGTGGTATCGAAGGCAAGCACATAGTTCTGGTTGACGATGTCCTATATTCTGGACGCACGATTCGCGCTGCTCTAGACGCCATTGGTGAAATTGGTAGACCAGCAACAGTGCAGCTAGCTGTATTGGTCGATCGTGGGCATCGACAACTTCCGATTAGAGCTGACTACGTTGGAAAGAATATTCCGACCGCTGCAACGGAGTCCGTGAAAGTATCGTTAGAAGAAATTGATGGCAAAGACTTCGTCGAGATAATCGCGGGTGCCTAAATGAATAAGCATCTTTTATCAATCAACGACTTGAGCGCAGATGAAGCCTTCGAAATTCTCAACACCGCCAGTGAATTAGCAAAGATTTCTGATGGTCCTATGAAGAAACTTCCAACATTGCGCGGACGAACTGTTGTCAATCTCTTCTTCGAGGATTCAACTAGAACTCGAATTTCCTTCGAAAGCGCTGCTAAGCGGTTATCGGCGGATGTAATCAACTTTTCCGCAAAAGGTTCCAGCGTCAGTAAAGGTGAATCTCTAAAAGATACCGCCCAAACACTTCAGGCCATGGGTGCTGATGCCGTTGTGATCAGACATGGCGCCTCAGGTGCCGCGCAGAGACTTGCTGACTCCGGATGGATTAGTGCATCAGTTATAAATGCTGGCGACGGAACGCACGAACATCCAACCCAAGCACTCTTAGATGCATACACAATAAGAAGCAAATTCTCTGAGTTCAACAAGAGTTTTAAAGGGTTACGAGTCGCAATCGTCGGCGATATTTTGCACTCCCGGGTAGCTAGAAGCAATGTTTTGCTACTCACGAAGTTGGGAGCAACTGTAACTTTGGTTGCGCCACCAACGCTGATTCCAGTTGGAGTTGTCGATTGGAATGTGAAAGTCAGCTATGACTTAGATAGCGTGCTTAAAGATATCGATGTTTTAATGATGCTACGGGTG
>CAIMUD010000131.1 GCA_903844585.1 uncultured Actinomycetes bacterium
ACTAATAAATGAATTAGAAATCAAGGGCTTAGTCTCGGGCGTTTACCGACACGACGGTAGAGAACCCTCTACCGACACTGTTGATGTTGTGAAGAAAATAACAAGCAAGCTAAAGCCAGATTCAATAATGGCTGTTGGAGGTGGAAGCACACTTGACCTAATGAAGGCGATTTCCATACTTCACTATTTGGACACGACTGCAGCCAATGCTCAAGGCGCAAACTTGGAAATCAAACAAAAACTCTTTTCAATTGCCGTGCCAACAACGGCGGGATCAGGATCAGAAGCAACCAAATCTGCAGTACTGACGAATATGAACGCAAAGCTAAAGAGAGGCATAAACCATTTCAGGGTGATTCCAGATGTAGCGATATTGGCTCCATCGCTTCTAGAGGGAATTCCAGACAAAGTCTTCGTCGCTTCAGTATTTGATGGATTTACACATGCTCTCGAATCATTACTGGGTCTGTCTGGGTCGAAGGATATTAAGGATACTGCACAATACGCCTTATCAATTTTCATAAGACAAATAGCGCAATTATTCCATGACGATTCAGTCAAAGTTGATAGCCAGATTTTGGAAGCCTCATACCTCGCAGGGGTTTCAATTTGTAACTCCGAAACAGGTCCAATCCATGCAATCTCATATCCTCTTTCTGAGCATTGCAACTACGGACATGGAGAAGCGATCGGATTACTACTCCCGAAAGTTCTAAGAGTTTACCTAGAGAAAGATAAAGAGTTCCAAGAATCATTAGAATCACACACGGGTTTACCTGCGGACGAATTCATCGCCAGGCTAGAAGATGTCTATGCGAAGTACGTCATAAACCTAGAAAGTCTTAAACCCATAAGCGACATAAACATGTTGGCCGCGAGATCCCTTCAATTGCTTGGGGCCATCAACAATTCCCCGCTGAATTGGGATGAAAGCCTGAGCAGACAAGTCCTAATGGCATGCAACGAAAGCAAATGACAATTTTAGGCTTACGAAGATTATGGTAACTTGATCGGCGCACAGGATAATTATCAGCTTGACTGTTTAATCAAGTTTTCAACTAGAGCCAAGTCTTCAGGAGTATCAACAGATTGGCTTTGATGCAACGTCTGCACCATACGAATTTTTCTACCGTGCTCTAAGACTCTCAACATATCAACTGACTCAATAATTTCTAGGGGTGATGGTGCTAAGCGCATATAGTCAAGAAGCGCCTGTCTTCTGAAGCAGATAATACCTAATTGACGAAACTTAGGAACGTCATTACCAAGGAATCTACTCGGGATAGGCTCCCGAGAAAAATACATTGCATCCAAATTGTTATCTACTACTACTTTCACAAAATTTGGATTCACGAATGAATCATTGTCATCGATTCGAGACATCAAATTGGTGATTTGTATAGTCGGGTCATTAAGCATTGGCGACAAAACTTCCGTGAGCATTTCCGGCGCCATAAGAGGTTCGTCCCCCTGAGCCATCACAACTATGTCATACTCTTTTTGATCGGAGGACTCTAGTACACCAAGTGCTTCTGCACAGCGGTCAGAGGCACGCTCATGTGATCGTGATGTCATCACGGAGTTTCCACCAATGGAATCAATGAACTCTGAAATCTCAACGTCACACGTTGCAACGACAACTTTAGTTATTCCGTGGGCGGACACAGCTCTTTCGTATACGTGTCCAATCATAGGCTTTCCTGCGATGGGGGCCAATGGCTTACCGGGGAATCGACTACTACCCATTCGAGCCGGAATTAGAACGAGCACACTTAGTGTTTTTTGCATATCGCCATCATATGGGAACTGAGGCCATTGCGTGAAATAGCTTGCTGTAAGTCATCTCTTTGAATATCAGAAAGATTCCCTACCGCTTGCCGTAGGAACCTATCCTTGATCAATTCTTTGCCATTCGTGAGAATATCGAGATCCAATTTACCTGGAGTGCTTATCACGTTTACCTCAAATCCAAAATCTTCCAGCAAAGCTCTCATCGAATTTGGGTTCAAGAAAAGAATGTGCTGAGGAGGGGTTATAGAATTTGAATTCTCCCAAAGCGTCGCAATATCAATTCCCGTGCACGAGAGCGTTGTTAGTAGAAAATAATCTCCAGAACTCATCACTTTATTCAGCTGACTAAGAAAATTTCGTGGTGAATGCAAATGTTCAAAAAGTTCAAAACTTACAAAAAACTTCGGTCCAATCGGCAAATCTTCCGGGTTCACTTCCTCGAGGAATTTCTCAACCACCATAAAGCCCTTATCTCTACATTCTTGGGCAAGCAAAGGACCGGGCTCAATAATGACTGGAGGAATCAGCCCTAATCTAGTGATTTCTTCCGCGAATATCCCAAAACCGCCCCCGATATCAATAATTCGATGGGCTTGAATTCCCTCCTGCTGGATAAATTCGCTGATTGCGGCCGCTTTTGGTTTCCAAAGATGCTCTCTGCGAGATTCTGATGTGAGCTTATAGAAGGTAGATGCCCAATAGTTTACTGAGGGTGCTTCGGTGTAGTACTTGTTAAATGCCTCCTGAGAAGGAAGCGGATTAACAAACAACGTGTTGCATGAATTGCAATTTTCATACTGGAACCCAGATTTTTCGAATGAAAGTACGCCTTGGTTTTGGCACACAGGACAACTATTTGGGAATCTTGGCGCTGAACCGAAGTAATCCGCCGTATCTATCTTTGCCAGTCGGATATACTCTTTAAAAATCTCGGATGGCCGAATGTCTTCTTCTTTCATTAGTCAATACTCTTAGAAGCAATCGGGTTCTGGGCTGTTAGTCTCAACATTACAGAGTCAACTGAATAGGCGATAAAGGTAAACCCCTCTTCAATCCGGGCTTGCAGTTCAACTGCAGAGGGATTTACGACATGAATCCCAATTGCAATTCTTTGAGCAATGCACCGTATTTTTATTTCTTCAATGGCT
>CAIMUD010000132.1 GCA_903844585.1 uncultured Actinomycetes bacterium
ATCAGTCTTTTGGAGAAGAGTTATTGCCTCAGATAGTACGCTGTAAACGTTCCTCCTTCGAACTTTCATGTCGCACGGCCAGAACGGTAATCAGACACAGTATGAAATTTGCCCGTAACGCAATGCATATCGCTCTCTCACAGGTGTTTGTCGGCTTGATTTCCTATTTCACTGTGTTTGTAGGAGCACGAATACTCGATGCTGACAACCTGGCGCGTTTCTCTACTACGTGGGCCCTCGTCAATACCATCGCACTGACTGCTTTGATTCCTACAGAGACATACAGCCCAAAATTGCGCGTAGAGTTTGAAACTTCGAACGGTTTAAGCATCGCAAATGTCGATAGTACTTTGCTCTTTTATTGTTTGATGGGTGGGCTGCTATCTACCGCAGTGAGTGGGATTCTTGCCCTCTTCAATATCCTGCCGGTCACTTTTGTGGAGTCACTCTCTGTGCTCGCATTTATAGTCGGAGCATCCCTCTACGGGTTTAAACGTGCGACCGCAATGGCATACGGTGAATTTCAGAGTTACTGGAAGCTAAGCATCAACTATGCACTTGCCGCCAGCATTGGACTTTTGTTGGTTTATCAATTGAACAGAAATTCGTGGAGTCCCCTATTCCTTGCACTTGGCGTAGCAAGTACCACAACACTGTTCATCGCAATAAGCGGGAAAAAACTCGCTCCGCTCACACAACGAGAAGTAGTCGCAGTCGTAGATCAATCGCGACTCATGGGCACCCACAAAGTTTTGGGAAACTTGTTGGTTGCTACCTTCTTAAGTCTGCTCTTAAGTAATGGTGCAGTCGCATTTGGGTTACGAGTTGGCGTTGGTTCCAGAGATTTAGTTGCCTATTCAGCGATGCTGAATATTGTCCTTATCCCCATGACGATGTTGAATTCGTTTAGCGCACCCGCTTTGACCAAGGCAGTGGAATTAGTTCATGCGCAGCAAACACGAAATTTCGTTTTATTGTATTTGAAGGCAATTTCTTTCTATCTCGCCGTCACCGCTTTAGTTATCGTCGTCTCAATCTGTTTCGGAAATCAACTTTTACAGATGTATGTCGGTACTTCGTACGAAGTCTCACCACGCATTGCAGGAGTCATTGCACTCTCTGAAGGTTTGGCCACTCTCACAGTCCTCCCGCGTCTTTTCCTTGTTGCAATAGGCGCCACCAAATCCATTTTGAAAATTTGGGTAATCGGAGTGTGTTGTTTTGTAGGAATGCTGTCGTTTCCTGTGAGCCCGTTGACCAGAATTGTCATTGCGCCTGGAATTGCGGGCGGAATTATTGTTCTTATCAGCAGCATCATTCTCTTGAAGAAGGCAAAGATGGGTTCTTCTTTTGCTAATTCCGTAATTGGCGATACTTCTGCCTAAGTTCTAAAGCAAGCGAAGTAGCAATTCCATCTACAACCCCAGATGGACTTTCAGCGAAGACGTTCTTCCCGAGCCATCTGTCTGATGCTTGGTCATACACCGGATTAGAACTCTCTTTGAGTAACTCTGGAAAATCAGTTACCACAAGATCAATCCACCGTGGTTGGCGCAAAACATGAGTGCCGTCGTCGTGGCCTCGATAGTTAACCAAGTTGATATTGGGTGAGATGGCAAACATGCCATGTTGCCAAAGTGATGCAAGCCATCGGTAGGCCCAACTACTGATACGGCCATTCTCAGTGTCGCTGAAATTTATTTTCCATCTGGCTGCACCTGACAAAGTTCCGACAACATCTCTCAGTTCATTAAGGGAACAGTTTCGGCCCCACGTGAGACTGTCGTCAAATAGATTCCATGAACGTTCCCACGTGCCCCATGCGAACGATTCGACATATCGGGACTTGCGGATATTCGAAGTAGGTCGCGAGAGCTGTTCGGTTGGTACAACGTTGTACCCATTGATATGGCCGATTGCTTTGTCGTCTGCGAATCTGTCAAGCATCACGTCCATGTAGGTCATGAAGTCACGTCCAACAACAACGTCATCTTCGATGACGATCACCTGACCATATTTATGAACCGCCCAGGTGACACCTTCGGTCACAGAGGCGCGAAGCCCCAAGTTGGTGGGTCGAAATCGAGTTTCAATCTCGCAAT
>CAIMUD010000133.1 GCA_903844585.1 uncultured Actinomycetes bacterium
GATCATCCAGCCCACGCGCCAACCTGTCATGGCATAAGTCTTAGCCACGCCATTGATGATGATGCATGTATCTGCCAGTCCCGGCACAAGTACGGGAAGTGATGGAGCGGTGGCGCCGTCATATAAAAGGTGTTCATAAATCTCATCGGAAATTATCCAAATATTATTCTTGAGCGCCCACTCACCAATCGCCTTTACCTGCTCAGGTGAATAAACAGAACCTGTTGGGTTAGAAGGTGAACAAAAGAGAAGTGCTTTTGTTTTTGGAGTACGCGCCGCTTCTAGTTGTTTAACTGTTACCAAGTAATTTTGTGACTCATCGGCGAAGACTTCTACAGTCTTTCCACCAGCGAGTTTTACGCACTCTGGATAAGTAGTCCAATATGGCGCGGGAAGAATTACTTCATCGCCCGGATCAATAATTGTTGCAAAGGCTTGATACACGGCTTGTTTTCCACCGTTAGTTACCAATACTTGATCTGCAGTAATTTCAAAGTTTGAATCGCGCTTAGTTTTTGCAACGATTGCTTCGCGTAGTTCGGGCAGCCCGGGCGTTGGTGTGTAGCGATGGTTGGCAACAACTTTTGTTGCAGCGGCTGCAGCTTCCACTACGTAATCAGGCGTTGGAAAATCTGGTTCGCCCGCACCGAAACCAATTACTGGACGGCCAGCAGCTTTAAGTGCTTTCGCCTTTGCATCTACAGCTAACGTGGCTGATTCGGTGATTGCCAAAATGCGTGCGGAAATTCTGCTCATGGGCCAATCTTGCCCTATCGAAGCCCAGACTTTGAGCGCGAATTTTCCCTATCCCTATCTCTACCTCTACACTTCGACGCTCACGAGGATTTGCAAATCCCTAGGGTTTCGTCATGCTCTCGCGAAGGGCAGTAGCTCAATTGGCTAGAGTTGCCGTCTCCAAAGCGGCCGGTTGGGGGTTCGAGTCCCTCCTGCCCTGCAAGTTAAGAACAGTTTTAAGAAGTACGTACCAACGAAGATGTAATGGCTAACGAAGATGAAGAGAAAGGAACGACGATGACAGATTCAACAGAGCAAGTTGCCGAGAAACTCGGTCTATTTGCGCGCGTCGCACTTTTCTACCGTCAAGTTGTTTCAGAGTTAAGCAAAGTTGTTTGGCCATCACGCAAGCAGTTAACGACGTACACAGCGGTTGTACTTGTTTTCGTTTCATTCATCATCGCCGTGGTTTCAGTTTTTGACGTAATTCTCACCAAGATCGTTTTCTGGGTATTTGGGTAAGGGCTAATAAATATGAGCGAAGACCTGACTACTCCACAACCAGATGCGTTCGAAGCAGCTCTTGCTGCCAACGCTGAAGAAATCGCTACGCCAGAAGTAGTGGTTGAAGAAGTTGTAGAGGCAGTAGTACCAGTAACAGATTCAACGGATGACGGATTAGCGCTGGCAAGCGATGAAGATGGCGACATCGAATCAGATGAGAACGATCCAAATGCAGAATTTCGTCGCACGCTTCGCGCTGCAATCGGTGACTGGTTTGTAGTCCACTCTTATGCGGGCTACGAGAAGAAGGTCAAGGGCAACCTTGCTAACCGTATTCAGTCGCTGAACATGGAAGATTATATTTTCCAGATTGAAGTTCCAGAAGAAGAAGTTACAGAGATCAAGAATGGTCAGCGCAAGCAAGTTAAGCGCAACATTTATCCAGGTTATGTTCTTGTTCGCATGGAACTCACTGATGAGTCATGGTCTGCGGTTCGCAATACTCCTGGCGTTACAGGTTTCGTAGGAAACGCTCACCACCCAAGTCCACTCAGCATGGATGAAGTAGAAAAGATTCTTGCTCCACGTCCAGTGAAGAAGTCTGACAAGGCTGATATCCGTGTTGTTGATTTCGAAGTTGGCGAATCAGTCACCGTAATGGATGGCCCATTCGCAACACTTCCTGCATCAATTTCAGAGATTATGCCTGAGCAAGCAAAACTCAAGGTTCTTGTTTCAATCTTCGGACGCGAAACGCCTGTAGAACTCTCATTCGGACAAGTACAAAAAATTTAATTAAAAGAAACTAGAAAAGGAATACGACAATGGCACCAAAGAAGAAGGCAACCGGATTCATCAAGTTGCAGATCCAAGCTGGCGCGGCAACACCTGCACCACCAGTAGGTCCTGCCCTTGGTCAGCATGGCGTCAACATCATGGACTTCGTTAAGGCATACAACGCTGAGACTGAGAGCCAAAAGGGTCAGATCATCCCAGTAGAGATCACTGTCTACGAAGATCGCTCATTCACTTTTGTCACCAAGA
>CAIMUD010000134.1 GCA_903844585.1 uncultured Actinomycetes bacterium
AAGATTGATTACCTCGGTGCTCTACTTATGGTTGCAGCAGTATGCACAACACTTCTTTCACTCTCTATCTATGGACCGCAAAATGGGTGGAGTGATTCACGAACAATAACTTATTTAGTAATTGGAATTATTTTGACAATTCTTTTCTTGCAATGGGAAAAGCGTGCAGTAGAACCCATACTTCCACTCCACCTTTTTAAGAATCACACTTTCTCAGTGACATCAGCACTTGGCTTCATCATCGGTGCAGGTATGTTTGGAGCAATTGTGATGCTTCCACTTTACTTACAGGTGGTTAAAGGAAATACGGCGACAGAAGCTGGGTTGAAGTTAATCCCACTGATGCTCGGCATTGTTTCAACTTCTATTTTCAGCGGTAAGCAAATAACTAAGCATGGCCACTACAAGCGTTTCCCAATTATTGGAACAGCGGTAATGACAGTTGGAATCCTCGCGATGGTTACCCTAAACGCGGATACTCCATTCTGGAAGCTCTCAATATTTGCAATTCTCGTTGGTGCCGGACTTGGTCTCTCAATGCAGACAATTGTTATTGCACTTCAAAACTCAGTTGATTTTAAGGACATGGGAGTCGCAACAAGTTCCAACACATTCTTCCGATCACTTGGTTCAGTTTTTGGAACCGCAATTTTTGGAACAATTCTTACCAACCGCGTAGGCCACTATTTAGTGACAAATTTCCAAGAACTAAGTTCGACAAATCCAGGAGCGCTCAAGGGTTTTGATCCAAAAGCTCTAGATGGAATCCAGAACAACACTGCGGTACTTCAAACGCTTCCACCAGTTATTCAGACGACTGCAATTGATGCCTTCGTACATGCATTTCACATTGTGTTTATATCTGCCGCTCCTGTAACTGCAGCGGGATTCCTGCTTGCACTACTTCTTCGTGAAGTTCCACTTCGCACGAGCGCAGATTACGCATCAGCACGTGAAGACTCTGCAGGGGAATCACTCGGTTAAAGATTGTTTAAAAATCCGCTTGGAGATTTACCGCGCGAAGTAAGTGTGCTCGTGGGAGCTTCATTCTTCGTGGCGGTTGGATTTGGCATCGTTGTCCCAGCAATTCCGATGTTTGCACGTTCATTTGGTGTTAGCCATGCAGCTGTTGGTCTCATAGTTTCGGCATTTGCAGTAACTAGATTTTCTTCCGGTCTAATTTCAGGAAGACTCGTCGACATATTTGGTGAGCGCTCTGTTTTTGCTGTTGGTGTTTTCATAGTTTCACTGTCAGTTTTGTTAGCCGGTCTAGCAGTTAATTATCCGCAGCTACTTATATTTCGAGCAGCTGGAGGTATTGGTTCTTCAATGTTTTCGGTAGCTGCAGGATCTGTAATTTTGCGATCCGTAAGAGATGACCAAAGAGCTCATGCCCAATCTGTATATAACGGAGCGTTTTTACTTGGTGCAATTGCAGGACCTGCAATTGGCGGAGCGCTCACCACTATTTCGCTTCGAGCGCCATTCTTTGTGTATTCATTCACACTTCTTATTTCAGGAACTATCGCTTTCTTCTTCTTCACCAGTTCACATTTACAGGCACGCGATTCAAAGAAAAATAAACAAGAGGTAATAAGTCTTAAAGATGCATTCGCGCTTAAGCCATACCGCTATGCACTTATTATTTCATTCGTTTCAAGTTGGGTTCTCTTTGGGCTTCGATCTTCAATATTGCCACTCTTTGTTATAGAAGCTTTGAAATCAACTGCGACAATCGTTGGAATCGGATTTACTCTCTCGGCTCTATTTCAAGGTGCAATTCTTCTAAAAGCTGGGCGCCTTTCAGATTCACATGGCCGCAGGTACGCCTCTGTTCTAGGTTCATCAATTGTGTTAATTGGTGCCTTGGTAATGGTTTTCACAATTCACCCATGGATGTACCTGATTTCCATGAGCATCATTGGACTCGGCGCTGCATTCCTATCAACAACTCCGGCAAGCATCGTTGGAGATGTAATTAAAGGAACAGGTGGACAAGTAATCGGTTTATTCCAAATGGCAGGAGATGCCGGAATGATTGTTGGTCCAATTGTCGTCGGATTTATTGCAGACCATTACGGATTCCGAAGTGCCTTTGGAATTTCTGCACTTGTATTCTCGTTGGCACTAATTTTGGCAATAAAATTACCCGAGACAAGAAAAACTCATCTCGGGTAATTCTTAGAGCTATTAGTTAGTCGTTATTGCGCAAGATAGATAGCAAGCGCAGAACTTCCAGGTATAACCAGACCAAGGTAACCATTAAGCCAAAAGCGCAGCGCCATGATTCATTACGTGGCGCACCTGCTGCGATTGTTTTTTCAATCTGATCAAAATCAAGTACTAAGAAGAAAGTTGCAAGTGCAACTCCTGCTACAGCAATTAAGGTTCCTGTGCTTCCACCAGGGAATCCAGTAAAAATCGAAATTAGACTGAAAACCATGTAACCAATAAGTGCACCGATCATTACGCGAGTAAACTTTGGAGTTACGCGAATCTTTCCGCTGCGATATGCAAGGAGAATTCCTCCAAATGCGCAAAGAGTTCCAAGAACTGCCTGGTTAACAATTCCCGGATAAATATCGTTGTAATAGCGGCTGATTCCACCGAGTGCCAAGCCTTCAAAAGCTGCATAAGCAAGTACAAGTGCTGGGCTTACTGACTTCTTGAATGAATTAACCATTGCAAGAATAAATCCACCGAAGATTCCAATGGCGGCTAGCCCACCGTTATTTGCTCCGTATGCAACCGAACCAACTGCAACAAGTACTACAAAAAGTATTCCTGTGCGCATAACAACATCTTCAATTGTCATGCG
>CAIMUD010000135.1 GCA_903844585.1 uncultured Actinomycetes bacterium
CATTAGTGACTGGAGTTCAGACGTGTGTCTTCCGATCTTGAATCTCTTAATTTAAGGCAGCGAAAATTAGAAATTGTCTCTTGCCCATCTTGTGGCCGCGCTCAAGTTGATGTTTATACCCTTGCTGAAAAAGTTCAGGCGGGTCTTGAAGGAATGACCGTTCCACTGCGTGTAGCTGTTATGGGTTGTGTAGTAAATGGTCCAGGAGAAGCGCGCGAAGCTGACCTTGGTGTGGCATCTGGAAATGGAAAAGGTCAGATATTTGTTAAGGGTGTAGTCATTAAGACTGTGCCTGAAGCGATGATCGTTGAAACGCTTATCGAAGAAGCGATGCGCCTTGCCGAAGAAATGGAAGCCGCCGGAGTTACTTCAGGCGAACCCTCCGTCACGGTTAAGTAATTACGCGATAAGGTTGCGCCATGTTGCGCATGTCCACCTTATTTCTTCGCACTCTGCGCGATGATCCAGCCGATGCTGAAGTACCGAGCCATCGCCTCTTAGTCCGCGCTGGCTATATTCGCCGAATTGCAGCAGGTATTTACTCTTGGCTGCCACTTGGTGTGATCACTTTGCGAAATGTAGAACGCATTATTCGCGAAGAGATGGATTCCGCTGGATTTCAAGAAGTTCACTTTCCTGCGCTCTTGCCGCGAGATGCATATGAAGCCACCAATCGTTGGGAAGAATATGGTCCAACGCTATTTCGCCTGCAAGATCGCAAAGGCGGCGATTACTTATTAGGTCCTACACACGAAGAAATGTTTACTTTGATGGTCAAAGGTGAATATTCATCTTATAAAGATCTGCCTTTAACTATCTATCAGATTCAAAATAAGTTCCGCGATGAAGCGCGCCCACGCAGTGGAATCATTCGTGGCCGTGAATTTGTTATGAAAGATTCTTACTCTTTTGATTTAACCGATGAAGGACTCAACGTCTCGTATAAAAAGCACCGAGATGCCTATATCAGCACCTTTGATCGCCTCCATTTGAAGTACAACATCGTTAAAGCTGTTGCTGGTGCGATGGGTGGATCCAAGTCCGAGGAATTTCTAGCGCCTTGTGCAACTGGCGAAGATACTTATGTGCTCTGTCCAAAGTGCGGGTTTTCTGCAAATGTAGAAGCGATGGTTACCAAAGTTGCAGACGTTGACGCTAGCAAAGTTCCAGCGCTAGAAGAGTTAGATACTCCAAATACTCCGACCATCGACTCACTCGTTGCCGTACTGAATGAAAAATTTGGGGGCGGTTTCACAGGCGCATCAACTTTAAAGAATGTTATGTTGATGGCAGATAACAAAGCAATCTCAGTTCTTGTTCCGGGCGATCGTGAAGTCGATCTAAAACGTTTGCAAGCAGGCTTGCCTGGTGTAGAAGATCTGCGAACATTTGAAGAAGCAGATTTTGCCAAGTTCCCGAATTTGGTTAAGGGATATATCGGTCCACAAGATGCTGCAAAATCTGGAATCACTGTTTATGCAGATCCAAGAGTTGCACCGGGTACTTCTTGGGTAACTGGAGCCAATAAGAAAGATCGTCATGCGCGCAACGTCGTTAATGGCAGAGATTTCACGCCCTTTGCCTACGTTGAAGCTGCTGAAATTCGCGAAGGTGATTCTTGCCCTGAATGTGCAACTGAAGTTGTAATCGATCGCGCCATAGAAATCGGTCATATCTTCCAACTGGGTCGCAAATATGCTGACGCACTCGGTTTAACTGTGCTTGATCAAAATGGTAAATCACAAGTTGTGACAATGGGTTCTTACGGAATCGGCGTATCTCGCGCAGTCGCTGCTATCGCCGAACAAAGTTATGACGAGATTGGATTAGCTTGGCCGCTGGAAGTTGCACCGGCAAAGGTCCATATAGTTGCCACTGGTAAAGAAGATCTTCCCTTTGATACTGCTCTTGATATCGGAAGTAAATTAGAAGCTGCTGGTATTTCAGTGATGTTAGATGA
>CAIMUD010000136.1 GCA_903844585.1 uncultured Actinomycetes bacterium
CATACTTCGCAATTAGCACTGGATGCATGCGATCGTCATTGGATTCCGGTTTCGCGTTCATGGCGTTTAAATGAACGTCACTATGGTGCGCTACAAGGAAAAGATAAGAAAGAAACTCTTGCCGCTTACGGCGAAGAACAATTCCAATTGTGGCGTCGTTCTTTTGATGTGCCACCACCTGCAATTGAAGATGGGTCAGAATTTAGCCAAGCTAATGATCCAAGGTATGCAGGGCTTGGCAGCAATCTTCCCAAGACAGAGTGCTTAAAAGATGTTGTCACACGTATGTTGCCGTACTGGCACGAAAACATTGCGCCAGATCTATTAAGTGGCAAAACTGTATTGGTTACGGCGCACGGAAATTCGCTGCGGGCACTAGTTAAGCATTTAGATGGAATTAGTGATGCCGATATCGCTGGATTAAATATTCCAACAGGTATTCCGCTGTATTACGAATTAGGGTCTGATTTGAAGCCGATTAAATCTGGCGGAGAGTATTTAGATCCCGCTGCAGCTCGTGATGCAATTGCAGCGGTTGCGAATCAGGGTAAGAAGTAATTAAGCAAAATCTGATGAGTATGTTCCTGTAACCAGGAAGTACACGCGACGAGCAACTGATACAGCGTGATCTGCATAGCGCTCGTAGTAACGGCCAAGTAGAGTCATATCGATTGCTGTTTCAATTCCGTGTGCCCAGGTATCATCTAGCAAGATTTCAAATAATTTACGGTGTAACTTGTCCATCTCATCATCATCTTTTTCAAGTTCTACTGCGGCTAATGTGTCGCGAGAAGTAATGATTCCAGTTGTTTTTGTCACGATTCTTTGGGCTACCTCACCCATTTCTTGAATAACGAAAACTAATTCTGGTGGCACCGCACATGCCGGATAACGCATACGTGCAAGTTTTGCGATGTGGTGTGCAAGATCGCCCATTCGCTCGATGTCAGAACTCATGCGAATCGATGCAACGAGTGTGCGTAAGTCACCAGCTACTGGTTGTTGACGTGCCATTAAATTGAGTGTGCGAGTATCTAGATCGTGGTGCAAATTATCGATGCGTTCATCTTCAGAGATAACTTCCTCGGCGATTGCTAGGTCGGCTTCCAAAATTGCTTTGGTGGCTCGCACCATCGCGGTGTTTGCAAGTTGGCTCATCTCAACTAGAGATAGTCCGATGGCATCTAGATCATCATGAAAGGCGTCGCGCATTGCACAACCGTACCTTGAGGCCACCTCTTCTTGGTGGAGGCGGGTTAACGGAGATTGAATACAGGGCTAAGAAATGGGTTTTTTCAACGCAGGCTCACCCCTAATGGTGAGAGTTACGCAACCAATCTCTACGATGGTGTCATGTTCGGACGTCGGTCATCACGCGAAAGTGGAAACGGTTCTGCACAGATTCCTGCAGGAATTGTTGATCTGCTCGAAGTTGTTGACGCAGAGTATTTATTACTTGCACCAGGTGAAATAGTTCTACGCGCATCTGAAGCATCATCAACCCTTGGCATGGTGCGCGATGGAAAATTAATAAGTAATGAAATTCTTAACATCGTCCGCGCTTGCCGTCGTTCGCAAATCTCTCAAGAAGCCACAATTGAATTACCGCGCGGACCAATTGGCGAAGGTACACACAACTTATTGGTTCGTGTCTCTCCTATAGGCACCCAGGGCGTGATTGCTGTATTGATTTTCGATGATTCAGAGTTCAGACGACTAGATGCTGTACGCAGAGATTTCGTTGCAAATATCTCACACGAATTAAAGACACCGATTGGTGCGCTCTCAATATTGAGTGAAGCGGTGCTTGAAGCAAGTGATGATCCTGTTGCGATTGCTCGCTTTGCAACACGAATGCAGGCAGAAGCAAAGCGCCTTTCAAATTTGGTTCAGGAGATTATCAATCTTTCCAGAATTCAAGATGACGATCCACTTAAGAATGCCACTCCAATTTTATTGAGTGATCTCATTTTGCAAGCAATGGATGAATCTCGGTTAACGGCCGATTCTCGCGAAATTAAGATTGAATTCATTAATAATGAAGAAGTAACAATTTTGGGCGACGCAACTCAATTAGAAATGGCAATCAGTAACATTGTTGAGAATGCAATCAATTACAGTCCCGATAAGACTAATGTCGTGATCTCCCTAAACAATGTAAAAGGCTTAGCGGAAATAAGAGTTAAAGATCAGGGCATCGGAATCTCTGAAGAAAATATCGAGCGAATATTTGAACGTTTCTATCGAGTTGATCCAGCACGTTCACGTGCCACAGGCGGTACAGGACTTGGTTTATCAATTGTTAAGCACATCATCACAAATCATGGTGGAGACATCACTGTGTGGAGTGAGCAAGGCGAAGGAAGTACTTTCACGATGAGACTTCCTGAATTTATTGAAACAGGCGACTTACAAGAGAACTTAGTAAGCGTCCCTAGTTTGACGGAGGAAAAGTAATGTCCCGAATTCTCGTAGTAGAAGATGAAGATTCATTTTCAGATGCACTGGGATATTTACTTGGTCGCGAAGGTTTCGATGTGTGTGTTGCCGATACAGGCACAAAGGCAATTGAAGAGTTTGATCGCGGGGGAGCAGATTTAGTATTGCTCGACCTCATGTTGCCAGGGTTATCTGGCACCGAAGTATGTAAGCAACTACGCACACGTTCGAATGTGCCGATCATCATGCTGACCGCAAAAGATTCAGAAATCGACAAGGTAGTTGGCCTCGAATTAGGCGCAGATGATTACATCACTAAGCCTTATTCCTCTCGCGAACTAGTCGCTCGTATTCGCGCAGTACTTCGTCGTAACACTGGTGAATTCACAGATGAAACATCTTCTAGTGGCTCACTCGCTGCAGGGCCAGTTCGTTTAGATGTTGAACGTCACTTGGTGAGCATCAATAATGAGAGTGTTTCATTTCCGCTCAAAGAGTTTGAATTACTTGAATTTCTTATGCGAAATGCAGGTCGCGTGCTGACACGTATGCAATTAATTGATCGAGTGTGGGGCAGTGATTATGTGGGAGATACAAAGACCTTGGATGTGCACATCAAGAGATTGCGCTCGAAGATTGAAGCAGATCCGGCAAATCCAGTAATTATTCAGACCGTGCGCGGTCTTGGTTACAAGATGGAAGCTTAAGGAGTCGGTTCTGTACTTGGTACTAGACCGCTCGTAACTTCTGCATAAATTCCTTCTTGCGCACGAACTAGTACATCAAGAGTTATTTCGCCAGCTTTTCCGAAGAAGAGTGAAAGCTGTGCATGCGCACCTGGCTTTAAGTTCGCGCCAACAATTACGGCCTTAGCGTTTGCTGTTTGGCCTTCAAAACGAATTGTTTGATTTTGAGAAATAGTACTTACTCCACCAAATACTGCTTGGTTTGCAGCAACTGCAAGACCTAAGAGTGCGTCATCATTTACACCTTCATTTATAACAGTGCCAACTACGACTGCTGAACCATCAGGTTGAGCGACAAGTAAGAAATTGCGCATCGAAATATTGTTATCGTCTTTATTAATGCCACCTTCAGCGCCATCTGTCACCTTTGAAATAAGGCGTGTAGATGCATTAGATCCTGCACCACAGCCAGTAAGTGAAAATGCAAGGGCTGCAATTACTAGTGGTGTAACGATTGTGCGATTACGCATTTCTAATCTCCAAGTACTTTGTAAAATAATGTTTTTGTATTTGTCAAGATGTAATGAACATATTCTCTCACGCCAAAAGGGCGTATTTACCCGCCTAAATCCGAGGTGACTAACCCCTTAAATGACTGGTATTATTGGTCCCTAACGAAGGGCTACACATGTCATTTAAGGTCGGCGAAACCGTTGTTTATCCTCATCACGGAGCAGCACTTATCGAAGCCATCGAAACTCGAGTTATTAAAGGCGAAGAGAAGACCTACCTCGTTCTAAAGATTGCACAAGGCGATCTCACAGTACGCGTACCAGCAGAAAACGTTGACTTAGTTGGCGTTCGCGATGTTGTAGATAGCGCCGGAC
>CAIMUD010000137.1 GCA_903844585.1 uncultured Actinomycetes bacterium
GATTAGTAAAAAGTCATCCTTCTTATCCATCTTCGCTTTGAGTTCCGAGACAGAAATTGTCGATCCAGAAACTGCCATTTCTGCAGCGTTCGAGAGAACTCCACAAAAGGCTTCGTAATCTGGAAGTAGGTCTTTCTGCGTTGGGTGTTCACTGCAGAGTGGACACTTGGGATCTTTACGGATTTTTACTTTTCTAAATGACATTTCAAGCGCGTCGTAAACCATGAGCGAACCAATCATTGGTTCGCCAACACCAGTAATAACCTTGATGGCTTCAGTAGTCTGTATTGACCCAATAGTTGCGCAGAGAACACCAAGGACTCCGCCTTCAGCGCAACTTGGAACCATTCCCGGAGGTGGCGGTTCTGGGTAGAGGCACCGATAACAAGGACCGTATTCAGCCCAGAACACACTTGCTTGACCGTCGAATCTATAGATAGAGCCCCACACGTAAGGTTTTTTCAGTAACACGCAAGCATCGTTAACTAAATATCTCGTTGCAAAATTATCTGTTCCATCAACAATAATGTCATATTGCGAAAAGATTTCTTTTACATTAGTGACATCGAGTCGCAGCTCATGAGTAATTACATTTACATTTGGATTGATTTCAGAAATCTTCTCTTTAGCTGATTGAGCTTTGCTTTTCCCGATATCAGATTGGCCATGAATGATCTGACGCTGAAGATTGGATTCATCAACGGTATCGAACTCGACGATTCCGATTGTGCCAACACCGGCTGCTGCAAGATACATAAGCGCTGGCGAGCCTAGGCCACCGGCACCCACGCAAAGAACCTTTGCATTCATTAGACGCTGCTGGCCTGCCATAGCGACATCAGGAATGATTAAGTGGCGACTGTACCTACGAACTTCATCAACAGTCAGCGCTGGCCCTGGTGCAACCAATGGGGGAATCTTCATGTCGCCATTCTGCCGTAGCAAGAGAAGAGGTGCCAATTCGATTTGTTTAGCTCTACGATATGCGCAATGAGTACAGCAGAAAACACTCCAATCGTGAGCGAAGTCAAGAACGACAAAGGTCGTCTTCCTCGTGATGAGCGCCGAGCAATTCTCCTGAGCGCCGCTCTCGAAGTTTTCACGGCAGCCGGATACCACTCTGCAGCAATGGATGAAATTGCCGATCGCGCTGGAGTGAGTAAGCCAGTTCTTTATCAACACTTCCCATCAAAACTTGATCTTTATCTTGCTGTGCTTGATGTACATATAGATTCACTCGTATTTGAAATTCAAAAGGCAATCTCATCAACTCCTGATAATGCCAAGCGAGTAAGAGCAACTGTCGTTGCTTACTTCAACTTCATTGAACAAGAAGGTGAAGCATTTAGACTTCTCTTCGAAAGTGATATGAGCGTTGAGCCTCAAGTTCGAGAGCGACTTAATCGAATGACATATGACTGTGCTGCTGCGGTTTCTGCAGTTATTTCAAATGACACTGGTCTCCCACAAGAAGCTTCAATGCTCCTTGGAGTTGGAATGATTGGATATGCCCAAGTTATGGCTCGCCATTGGCTAGAACGAGATAGCAAATTAACTCGTCAACAAGCGGTAGATATTGTAGAAAATTTGATGTGGCGCGGAATTTCAGGATTTCCTCGCACATAACTTGGAATTGAGTTCTGCAATAGGCCGATAGGATAAAGACATGGCTACAAAGAAATCAGAAGGTAATCAAGCTGCACACGTAAGAATTGCAGTTACAAATATCAACAGTGAGTTGGCTTTTGAAACAGCTACATCTCCTGCAGACATTAAGAGTGCCGTTGCTGCTGCCATCTCTGCCGGAACTCCACTCACACTCACAGATATTCGTGGGCATGAAGTTATCGTTCCTGCCGACAAGATTGGGTATGTAGAAATCGGCCAGCCTGCAGAGCGACGCGTCGGTTTTGGCGCTGTATAAGTGAGCAACACTTTCGCAGATCTACCTCTACGCCCCGAAACACTTGCGGCGCTTGCAGAGCATGGGTTTGCATCACCATTTCCTATTCAAGAGCAAGTTCTTCCAATTGCACTCGCAGATGGCGACGTCATTGGGCAAGCAAAGACTGGTACAGGTAAGACTCTTGCATTTGGAATCCCTGTTATTGAGCGAGTGATTGCTCCGCTTGATAAAGAGTGGAACGAATTAGCTGCAAAAGGAGCTCCGCAAGTTTTAGTTGTTGTTCCAACTCGAGAGCTATGCGTGCAAGTTACTAAAGATATTGATGAGCTAACTGGAAATCGCGGAATCCGCACACTCGCTGTCTACGGTGGGCGTGCATTCGAACCACAAATTGAAGCGCTGCAGAACGGCGTTGAAATAGTCGTAGGAACACCAGGCCGTTTGTTAGATCTTTACCGCCAGGGGCAGTTGAAGTTAAAAGAAGTTTCACGTGTAGTTCTCGATGAAGCAGATGAAATGCTTGATTTAGGTTTCTTGCCAGATGTTGAAAAAATATTTTCTA
>CAIMUD010000138.1 GCA_903844585.1 uncultured Actinomycetes bacterium
ATAACTGATGCACAAATTCAATTACTCGGGTGGGGTACAACTCTTGGAATTATCGTTCAAGCGCTAATTTTAATTCCAGTTGTTTTGCGAAGCGGAATTAAATTAAAACTTAGATTTGGCGTGGAAGGACTTGGTAAATCTTTCACACTTGCAGGATGGACTCTTATTTATGTTCTTATTTCGCAGCTGGGGTATTTAGTAACGGTTAACGTTGCGACAACTGCTGCTGTGCAGAGCTCTCGTGAAGGCCTGGCTACTGGTGTTGGTTTTACTCCATTTACAAGCGCTTACTACATCATGCTCCTGCCTTATTCGATTGTGACCATTTCTATAGTTACCGCGCTATTGCCACATCTTTCAAAGCTAGCAATTGATAAGAAAGTTGACGATGTAAAGGCTCAGTTAATTCGAGCAATCCGAATGTGTGGCGTTGTAACTGTTCCAAGCGCTGTTGCGCTTTTCCTCTTTGGTCCTCTTATGACAGAGGTTCTCTACTTTGGAATCAGCTTAGAAGATGCCAGGTACATCGGATACGTCCTATCGGCACTTAGTTTTGGACTCGTTGCCTTCTCAATAAATTTGATCTTAATCCGCGGGTTTAACGCATTCGAAGATACCAAAACCCAAGTAACTTCAATATTTGTTATTAACGTCATCTCTGTAGTTTTCTCATACATATTCTTGGCTCTGCTTCCAAGCAAATATGTAACTATCGGTTTGGGTGCAGCCTTTTCAATTAGCTACATCTTTGGTCTATTCATAACAATTTCATTGTTAAAGAAGCACACAGGCAAACTTCACCTCGCCTCGGTCGGTCGACAACATTTCTCGCTTCTTTCAGCTTCGCTAATTGCGATGGTTCCATTTTTTATACTTTCGTTTCTCCTTGACTGGTCAAACACACATCAATCAACTTTCATTGGTGTGTTCCACCTCGCATTTGTTCTACTTGGAAGCGGGATTTTCTATTTACTCCTTGCTTACGCGCTGAAAATTTCTGAAGTCCGCGCTGCAAAAGAGTTTCTTGTTCATCGTTTAAAGAAGTCTAGATAAGGTAGGAACATGATTAGAGATGTCGTAATCGTTGGTTCGGGTCCTGCTGGTTACACGGCGGCAATTTATGCAGCTCGTGCGCAGCTAAACCCAGTTATTTATGAGGGTTCAGTAACTGCTGGTGGTGCACTTATGAACACTACTGAGGTTGAAAATTTTCCTGGCTTCACAGATGGAGTCATGGGCCCAGATTTGATGGACAACATGCGCAAGCAGGCAAGACGTTTCGGTGCAGAGTTAATTACCGACGATGTTGTTGAAATGGATTTGAAGAGCGAGATTAAAACCATTAAAGATGGTTCGGGCAACACAGTTCAAGCAAAGGCGGTCATTCTTGCAACGGGCTCTGCCTATCGTGAAATTGGTTTAGAAAACGAGAAACGTCTTTCGGGCCGCGGAGTTTCGTGGTGCGCAACATGTGATGGTTTCTTCTTTAGAGATCAAGTAATTGCTGTCGTCGGCGGCGGAGACTCAGCTGTTGAAGAAGCGACTTTCTTAACAAGGTTTGCATCAAAAGTTGTGCTAATTCACCGTCGAGATTCACTACGAGCTTCAAAAATTATGGCAGAACGAGCGCTTTCTAATCCAAAGATTGAAATGTTGTGGAATACAGAAGTAACTGATGTTCTGGGTGCTGAGAAAGTAGAAGCACTAGAACTTCGAAATATCGTTACTGGTGAAACTTCCAAACGCGACTTCACTGGTTTATTTGTAGCCATTGGTCATATTCCTCGAAGTGAATTACTCCTCAACCAAATTGACCTCGATAGCGAGGGTTATGTGAAAGTTGAAGGTCAATCAACTCGCACCAATCTCAAGGGCGTCTTTGCCTGTGGCGATTTGGTAGATCACACCTACCGCCAGGCAATTACCGCGGCGGGCACCGGTTGTCAGGCTGCGCTAGACGCTGAAAAATATCTGTCGCACTAGTAACCTTCCCTATATAGTTAAAATTTAATTAACAGCAAATTTTCTTAGGAGTCACCATGGGCGCACCATCAGTTACAGCAGCGAATTTTGATGCAGAAGTATTGAAGAGCAGCACACCTGTTCTCGTAGATTTCTGGGCAGAATGGTGTGGACCTTGCCGAGCAGTTGCGCCAATTCTTGATGAAATTGCGGCAGAGCATGGCGATAAGTTAAAGATTGTAAAACTCAATACTGATGAAGAATCAGCGCTAGCGATTAAATATGGAGTTACATCAATTCCAATGCTCAATGTTTATGTTAATGGTGAAGTTGTTAAGACAATCATCGGCGCCAAGCCAAAGCCAGCTCTTTTAAAAGAGCTCGAAGCTTTCATTTAGTCTTTAAAGGTTCATAACTGATGAAAGAGCTATCTCCTGATGAGATTCGCTCATTTCAACAGGATCGTGGGCTTTCAGTAACTGGCGAACTCAACGAAGCAACAAAGCGTGCGCTGGAAGAGGCGCGATGGAAACTCGGAGATCGTTCACTTTATTTGCAACCATCGCCAATGATGCATGGTGATGATGTAGCGGCTCTGCAATCTCGTCTTACTGAGATGGGATTTAACTCCGGTCGCGTAGATGGAATCTACGGAGAAAAAACTGAAAGCGCTGTAAAAGAGTTTCAACGCTCTGTGGGAATTAAAGTTGATGGTCGATGTGGCCCTGCAACGATAATTGCTTTAATCCGCCTTACTAAAATTGTTTCTGGTGGAGCACCGTCACAACTTCGTGAAAGTGCTCTTCAGCGAAATCGTGGTCCTGCTCTTGCAAATAAAGTAATTGTGATTGATCCTGCATCCGGTCCTGGAGAAAATGATGTGGTCTTTGATATCGCACAGCGCCTTGAAGGTCGCTTATTAGCGCTGGGAGCGAGCGTATTTTTAACTCACGGAGCAAACAATGCGCCTGGAGAAAATGAGAGAATTACATTTTCCAATTCAAATAACGCAGATTTGATGATTTCCCTGCATGCTGATTCGCATTCAAATCCAGAAGCTCACGGAGTCTCAACTTACTTTTATGGCAGCGATGCACACGGTGTGCATTCCATTGTTGGCGAGCGCTTTGCCTCCCTTGTACAACGAGAAATTTGTGCACGTACCGATTTATTAAATTGTCGTACGCACGCAAAGACATGGGATTTGCTTCGATTGACTAAAGCCCCAACTGTTCGAGTCGATCTTGGCTATCTTTCAAATCAAGGAGATCGTGACCGACTTGCTCGCGCGGATTTTCGTGACACATTGGCTGAAGCTTTCATCATCGCAATTCAGCGTCTGTATTTAGCGGTAGAAGATGATGCAAAGACTGGAACTCTACGTATTTCTGACCTTCGTAGCGCAGGAATCCGTCGCTAAATAACGCATCGCAAGGCCTGCACTTCCTGTGGGAGACTTCTCCTTATGTCTGAGACTTCAGTTCGCCACCAAACGGGAGCTCCGCAAAACCTTGAGCAACGCTTTGCTCATCGCGCTGCAGGAATGCTTCCTAGCGAAATCCGCTCACTTTTTGCTGTGGCATCGCGCCCAGAGATCGTCTCGCTAGCTGGTGGAATGCCAAACCTCTCCGCCCTTCCCATGGAGATGATGGCTGGAGTTGTAAACGAACTCATTTTAAATAACGGTGCAGAAGCTCTGCAATATGGAAGCGGACAAGGCCACCCAAAACTTCGCGAACAAATTTGCGATGTCATGGCACTTGAGGGAATTCGCGCTAACCCAGATGATGTAGTTGTAACAACTGGTTCGCAGCAAGCGCTCGATTTAATTTCTAGAATTTTTATTGACCCAGGCGATGTCATTCTTGTTGAAGCACCTTCATACGTTGGAGCCCTCGGAACATTTCGCCAATACGAAGCAGCGGTTGTCCACGTTGAAATGGATACCAATGGGTTAGTTCCAGATGCTCTTCGCGCAGCAATCAAGAGCGTACGCGCCGCTGGTCGCAAAATTAAATTCCTTTATTTGATTCCTAACTACCAAAATCCAACCGGGGTCTGTCTTCCCGCTGATCGTCGTACAGAAATTCTTAATATTTGTCGCGAAGAACAGATATTTGTCGTTGAAGATAATCCATATGGCCTTTTAGGTTTTGATAAACCATCTCCAAATGCGATGCGTGCAGAAGATTCTGAAAACGTCATCTATCTTGGATCATTCTCTAAAACAATCGCATCAGGCCTTCGTATTGGTTGGGCGCTAGTTCCACCATCACTTAAAGATAAACTTGTGATTGCATCTGAATCTTCAATTCTTTGTCCCTCAAATTTCACGCAGCTGACTATTTCTAGTTATTTAGCTGACCAACCATGGCGTGATCAGATTGCAAGTTTCTGCGAACTTTATAAAGTCAGACGAGATGCGATGCTTGAATCTCTCGAACAACATTTTCCAAAAGAAGCTACATGGACCAAGCCTGGCGGCGGATTCTATGTATGGGTAAATCTCCCACCAGAAATTGATACAAAAGCGATGATGCCCAAGGCAATCGTTGCAAAGGTTGCTTATGTTCCCGGAACCGCTTTCTATGCAGATGGTTTCGGAAGTTGGTCAATGAGACTTTCTTATTGCCACCCAACGCCAGAGCGAATTCGTGAAGGCGTAAAAGCACTTGGCGGAATTGTTAAGCAAGAGATGTCACGCCGCGGTGGTGGCGCACTTAAATAACTAACCTTCGATTAAATCAACGATGCGTTGCAAGTCTTCGCGGCCAGCAAATTCAATAACAATCTTTCCTTTACCTTTCCCACCCTGCACAGCTACGCGTGTATCCAGGTAATGGCTCAGTAACTCGGCGGCTGCGAGTGCTTCACCGGAAGTGCCCTCTTTGCCCTTCTTTTTACCGGCTTTTGAGCCAGGTGTGTGAACTGCAACTGCCTCTTCTGTTGCGCGCACACTTAAGCCTTCGGCAACAATTCTGTTGGCAAGCTTTTCGATATCTGCTTCATTTGTGAGTCCAAGAAGTGCACGTGCGTGGCCAGCTGAAATAACTCCTGCAGCTACTTTTCTTTGAACAGTTGTTGGCAGGTTAAGTAAACGCATCGTGTTTGAAATAAGCGGACGTGATCGCCCAAGCTTTGTAGCTAACTCTTCATGCGTGCAATTAAAGTCAGTTAACAGTTGTGCATATGCAGCGCCTTCTTCAAGTGGATTAAGTTGGCTGCGGTGAATGTTTTCGATAAGTGCTTCGCGAAGCAGTTCGTTATCTGGGGTTTGGCGAATAATTACTGGAATCGATTTAAGGCCCGCAGCTTTTGCTGCGCGAAAGCGTCGTTCTCCCATGACGAGTTCGTACTTACCTCCAGAAGTTTTACGAACAACAGGTGGTTGCAGAATTCCGATTTCTTTTATGGATGTTATTAATTCATTAAGTGAACTTTCGTCAAAGACAGTACGTGGTTGCCGTGGGTTTGGCAGAATCAAATCAATTGATACTTCATTTTGCTGCGCTACTTCTGTTCCTGCAACTGTAAGCGAAGTAGGGATAAGTGAATCTAAATTAGTTCCGAGGCCGCCGCGCTTTGTTGCCATTATGCAGTCTCTCCTTCTTTCTTGTAATTAATACTTACAACATTTGCATCAAAGTTAAAGTCTGGCTTTGGTTTTCCGCGCTCTGCAATTTCGCGCGCAACTTGCATATAAGCAATTGCACCTGGTGAAAGCGGGTCGTATGTCATCACTGTCTGATCATATGAAGGCGCCTCTGATACTCGTACAGCGCGTGGAATAGGGATATCAATTAACTCATTAGGAAAATGTTGGCGCACATTAGCTGCGACATCATTTGATAAACGAGTTCGGCTATCGAACATTGTTAAAATAATTGTAGAAAGTTCAAGTGCTGAATTAAGTCTCTTCTTAACAACGCTATAAGTTTCAAGAAGTTGTGACAAACCTTCAAGTGCGTAGTACTCGGTTTGAATTGGAATTAGTAACTCTTTCGCTGCAGCAAGTGCGTTAACAGTTAAGAGACCAAGTGATGGCGGACAATCAATAAAAACGTAATCGTAATTTGGGCTAATTTCTACAAGCGCTTCTTTTAGTCGAAGTTCGCGTGCAACCATAGAAACCAATTCAACTTCTGCATTTGCAAGTGAAGAATTAGAAGGGATGCAATCCAGCGCTGGAAAGCCGGCTACTTTCTTAACGACGCTAGTAATGGGTGCGCTGCCCATCAGTACGTCGTAAATTCCTTCGATATCACGGTGAGGAACCCCAAGGGCCGTACTCGCGTTCCCTTGTGGATCTAGATCAATTACAAGGACCCGAAGGCCTCCCATAGCTAGGGCTGCAGCAACGTTGACCGTCGTGGTCGTCTTTCCGACCCCGCCCTTTTGATTGGCTACTGTGAAAATTCGTGTGGAGACCGGCTTTGGCATCGCTTCTTTTAGGCGGCGAACGCCGATAACTTTCGTTGTTTCACGTGAATCCACGCGCCTATCTAAGCACCCTTTTTGATCGCAACTATGCGACCCATTTCAATTCCATCCAAAGAAATTTCGTGAAGGCTTGCTCCTTTAACGCCCTCCATCTCGGCAGAAGCCGACTCCCCCTTCATCGCCAAGAGTGAACCCCCGGTTTTAACCAAATGCCAACTCATTTTTTTCAGCTTTTCCAGAGGGGCGACTGCGCGAGCGGTGACAAAATCGGCGCTCTTCTTAACATCTTGGGCTCGGCCTCGAATAACTTCAATGGAGGTACCCGCCGTGGCCTCTTTTAGGAATTCAACCCGGCGCTCTAGCGGCTCAATCAGGGTAACTTTTAAATCTGGGCGAGCTAGGGCGATAACGATTCCGGGAAGGCCCGCACCTGAGCCAATATCAAACAGGGTTGCTCCCTGCGGCAGAAGTTGGGTCACTGGAAGGCAGTTAAAGATATGGCGCTCCCAGATCCGCTCGCCTTCCCGAGGGCCGATAAGCCCTCTTTCGATCCCAGCCGTTAGTAGAAATTGGGCATAGGCGAGAATCTCCTTTTTCGAGCTCGGGAAGTACCGCTCGATCAGAGTTTCACGTGAAACCGCCTCCGCCATAGCTGGCTTACGCTGGGTAGATCACTACAAAGCGGTTTGGATCTTCGCCATCTGACTCTGAGGTAAGGCCAAGGGTCTGGATTGTGTCGTGGATGATTTTGCGTTCAAAGGCGTTCATTGGGTCGAGCTTGATTGAAGCGCCGGTGGTCTTTGCCTCCTCGGCCATCTTCTCCGCTAGAGCTGTGAGCTCCTTGCGGCGGTTAGCTCTAAATCCATCAATATCGAGCATCAAACGGCTGCGATCTCCCGTTGATGTCTGTACCGCCAAGCGAGTTAGCTCTTGAATTGCATCTAGAACCTCGCCATTTGGACCCACGAGATGGCGCAGCTTGCCGCCCACGATCGCCAGGGCTGCACGGTCGTTTTCTACATCGATATCAATATCGCCATCAAGGTCAGCGATATCTAGCAAACCCTCTAGGTAGTCAGCTGCAATATCGCCTTCTTCTTCAAGCTTTGCTACGCCTTTCGGCGCCTTCTTCTCTGTGGTCTCTTCTTTTTCGAGAACTTCTGCTGCTTTCTTAGCCATTTTTACTCTCCTATTGAATGGATAATCCTATTTAGTATGAATTGATGGTATTTGTCCGAATTACTTTCTCTTCTTTTTCTTCTTCTTTGGTTGCTGGCGTTGGCCAGAAATATCTCCTGCCTGGCCTTCTTCGCCAGTCGGGTTTTCGCTATCTGAATCTAAAGCGCCCTCTTTGCCGTCAAGCTTTATTTTGTGGGCGCGCTTTCTCTGCAACTCTTCATAGGCCGGCGACCCGGGAGTTGGGTTTCGCTTAATTACATAGAACTGCTGTCCCCATGTCCAGAGGTTTGTCGTTGACCAGTAGATCAAAACACCGACTGGAAAGTTAACTCCAGAAACAGCAAAGATAAGTGGGAATACATACAACATGATTTTCTGC
>CAIMUD010000139.1 GCA_903844585.1 uncultured Actinomycetes bacterium
CCGTTTCATAAGTTGTTCAACTATCAACCGTTTCGTAGGCTCTTCAGGAGTCCTTTTGGAGTGGAGACTTTCGCCACTTCACGACACGATAGGGCCATGGAAGAGCTCCTTACCGTGGCTGCAGTGGCCCGTCGCCTAGGCGTAGCTCCAGCGACTCTTCGTACTTGGGCTCATCGCTATGGCCTTGGGCCATCCGAACATCAGGCGGGGCATCACCGCCGCTATGGCGCAGAGGATTTAGCAAAGCTGACCGTTATGCGTCGATTGATTACCGCTGGCGTTACACCAGCAGAGGCGGCTAAAGCGGCCAAAAGCCATAAGGGCAAAATAAATATTGAAAAAATTATTTCGAACTGTCGTGATTGTGACGACGTTATTGATGCTATTTATCGCGCGGCCCAATCACTTGATCAGGTACTGATAGAAAAGTTAATTAGAAAAGAGATTGAAGAGAACGGCGTAATTTCTGCGTGGCAAGATGTAATGGTTCCAGTCTTGGTTGCTATTGGCCTTGCCTGGCAAGAATCTGGCAGCGGTATCGAAGTTGAGCATATGCTGACTGAAATTATTAAGAGAGTACTTCGCGATGAAATCGCAGATGTAAAGAAGCCAATTAATCCGCGGCCCGTGTTACTTGCCTCCGTTGGCGAAGAACTGCACTCACTACCGATTCATGCTCTTGCCGCAGCTCTTGCAGAACGTTCGATAGAGACCCATTTCTTAGGATCTCGAACACCGCTGGAGGCGCTCTGTGGAATGGTGACCCGTTCTGCTCCACCAGCGATTTTCTTATGGGCACAGCTGAAGCAAAATGGTGATCCAAAATTCTTTAAGGAGATTCCAACTATTCGCCCTGCCCCACGAATCATTTTGGGAGGTCCAGGTTGGGATCGCAAAAAGTGTGGAAGCGTTGCCTTTGCTGATGATTTATTGGTCGCATGTGAAGAAATTACGCGGGCAATAGGGGCTTAATCGAGCCTATAGACTGTGCCCTCGCGAGTTTGGATGGAGGGCTTATGAGCAGCGATAACGACAAAGTCGCAATGCTCGGCCTGACATACGACGATGTACTCCTACTTCCAGATGCTTCAGAAGTCGTACCGAGTGAAGTAAATACTTCGACCTGGCTTACAAGAAATATTTCTCTTGCGGTCCCAGTTGTTTCATCAGCGATGGATACCGTTACTGAATCCGCAATGGCGATTGCAATGGCAAAGGCTGGCGGAATCGGAATCTTGCACCGAAATCTTTCAATTGAAGAACAAGTCAAACATGCCAAGTTAGTAAAAGCTGCTGGTTTAGCTGGCGCTGCTGTTGGAGTTGGTGAAGATGGATTTGCCCGCGCTCAGGCACTCATCGAGGCTGGAATTGACGTCGTAGTCGTGGATACAGCACATGGCCACCATCGCGCGGTGTTAGATGCAATCGAACGGATTAAGAAATTTTCACCCACAACGCAAATCATCGGCGGGAATGTAGCGACACGTGCAGGAGCGCAAGCGCTCATTAACGCTGGTGCAGATGCAGTAAAAGTTGGCGTAGGACCAGGATCAATTTGTACTACACGCGTTGTTGCAGGCGTTGGGGTTCCACAAGTAACTGCAATTATGGAGGCAAGCAAAGCCTGCAATAAGGCTGGGATTCCACTTATTGCAGATGGCGGACTTCAATATTCTGGTGACATCGTTAAAGCAATTGTTGCTGGTGCAAATTCAGTAATGCTTGGTTCGTTACTTGCAGGTTGCGAAGAATCTCCCGGAGATCTCGTCGAAATTGATGGGCGCAAATACAAGGCTTATCGCGGCATGGGCTCTCTTGGTGCCATGCAATCTCGCGGAGAGCAGAAGTCATATTCAAAAGATCGCTACATGCAAGATGACGTGCTTTCAGAAGACAAACTTGTTCCAGAAGGCATTGAGGGCAAAGTTGCTTATCGCGGTCCTGTTGCATCTGTTGTTCACCAACTCGTTGGTGGCCTGCGAAGCGGTATGGGTTATGCCGGTGCACCAGATATCGAAACTCTTCGCCGCGAAGGACGTTTGATTCAAATTACCGCTGCAGGTTTGCAAGAGAGCCATCCGCATGATGTTTTAGATGTTGCAGATGCTCCTAACTATGCGAGAAAGAAATAGGAGGAGCCAATGGATATTGAGATTTCACCAGGTAAGCGTGCGCGTCAGGCATATTCATTTGATGACATTGCCATTGTTCCTAGTCGCCGAACTCGTGATCCAGAAATGGTTTCAACTTCATGGCAAATAGATGCATACAAATTTGATTTACCAGCCCTTGCTGCTCCAATGGATTCAGTCGTTTCACCTGAAACTGCAATAGCGATCGGAAAGCTTGGTGGGCTTGGAGTTCTAAACCTTGAAGGTCTATGGACTCGCTATGACGATCCACGAATTCCACTCGGTGAGATTGCATCGATGCCAGATAAGCACGCAACACGTCGTATGCAAGAAATCTATAACGCACCAATTCGCCCAGAACTCATCAAAGAGCGAATTAAAACAATCCGTGATGCTGGTGTCACTGTAGCTGCGTCACTTTCACCCGCACGCACAGCTGATTTGCACAAGGCAGTTATTGATGCGGGCGTTGATATTTTTGTTATTCGCGGAACAACTGTCTCTGCCGAGCATGTTGGTGCAGAAAATGAATCGCTTAACTTGAAAAAATTTATCTACGAACTCGATGTGCCGGTTATTGTTGGAGGAGTTGCAACTGCAACGGGCGCACTTCACTTAATGCGCGCTGGCGCAGCTGGTGTTCTTGTTGGCTTTGGTGGTGGTGCTGCGCACACGACACGTAAAGTTTTGGGAATTGAAGTACCGATGGCATCAGCTGTTGCTGAAGTTGCATCTGCTCGCCGGGAATATTTGGATGAATCAGGTGGACGTTATGTTCACGTTATTGCAGATGGCTCTGTTGGTCGTAGTGGCGATATTGCCAAAGCAATTGCTATGGGCGCAGATGCAGTGATGATGGGTTCCCCACTTGCTAAGGCTGTTGAGGCGCCAGGACTTGGTTGGCACTGGGGCTCAGAAGCTCATCATCAAGAACTTCCTCGCGGAGAACGCGTCAACGTTGGCACTGTCGGAACTCTGCAAGAGATTTTGCTCGGACCATCACATACATCAGATGGATCAATGAACCTCTTTGGTGCCCTTCGGCGCGCAATGGCAACATGTGGATACGCGGATGTAAAAGAATTCCAGCGCGTAGAAGTTCTTATTCACGGTTCGTAAATGCCAAATTCTAAGAGCGGTGTATTAGTTGTCGATTTCGGAGCACAGTACGCACAATTAATCGCTCGAAGAGTTCGTGAGGCACGCGTTTACTCTGAAATAGTCCCTTCAGATATTTCTGCAGCAGAAGTAAGCGCCAAAAATCCAGAAGCAATTGTCTTATCCGGCGGACCATCGAGTGTGTATGCAGAAAATGCGCCGAAAATTGACCCCGCAATTCTTAGCCTAGGAATACCAGTATTTGGAATCTGTTATGGGTTTCAAACGATGGCTGCAGCTCTTGGCGGAGTAGTTAGCCAGACTGGAAAATCAGAGTTTGGGCGCACAGAATTTTCTACTAAGCAATCGGCAAAAATCTTTTCAAAGTTGCCCGATAAGCAAAAAGTTTGGATGTCTCATGGAGATGCAGTCACACAGGTGCCGCCAGGTTTTTCTATAAGCGGCTCAACTGGGGACACACCTATCGCAGCTTTCGAAAACGAGAGCGCACAGTTAGCTGGAGTGCAGTTCCACCCAGAGGTTCTACATTCAGAACAAGGGCAAGCGATTTTGGAAAATTGGCTAGTCAATATTGCTGGCTGCAAACCAATATGGACTACGCACAACATTGCAGAAACTGAAATTGCGAAAGCAAAGGAAGTTATCGGTAGTAAGCGAGTTATTTGTGGGCTTTCTGGTGGTGTTGATTCAGCTGTTGCAGCTGCAATTATTCAGCGCGCAGTTGGAAAACAACTCACATGTGTCTTTGTAGATCACGGTTTGCTACGCAGTGGTGAATCAGAACAAGTGCAAAGAGATTTTGTTGCCGCTACTGGAATCGAGTTAGTAGTTGTTGACGCCGTAGATCAGTTCTTATCTGCACTAGCTGGAGTTACCGATCCAGAGGCAAAACGAAAGATAATTGGTCGTGAATTTATAAGATCTTTCGAGAAAGCCGCACGCGATATTGCCGCTGGCGGCGATGTTGAATTCTTAGTGCAAGGAACTCTTTATCCAGATGTTGTTGAATCTGGTGGCGGAACAGGTACTGCAAACATTAAGTCTCACCACAATGTTGGTGGCCTTCCTGATGATTTAAAATTCAAACTCGTCGAGCCACTTCGAACGCTTTTTAAAGATGAAGTTCGACAGGTAGGCCTGGAACTCGGTCTGCCAGATGAGATTGTTTGGCGTCAACCTTTTCCTGGCCCCGGACTTGGCATACGAATTATCGGTGAGGTAACGGCTGCAAGACTTGAAATCCTTCGCCATGCAGATTCAATTGCACGCGCCGAACTTAAATCTGCAGGCCTTGATCGCGAAATTTGGCAATGTCCAGTTGTTTTGTTAGCCGACGTTCGAAGTGTTGGAGTACAAGGTGATGGCCGGACGTATGGCCACCCAATTGTTTTGCGCCCCGTTTCTTCTGAAGATGCGATGACGGCAGATTGGTCACGCCTTCCATATGAAGTACTCGAAAAGATTTCAACTAGGATTACCAACGAAGTTCGAGAAGTAAATCGTGTAGTTGTTGATGTAACCAGCAAGCCGCCCGGAACAATTGAGTGGGAGTAGGATTCAGGTCATGAAAAAGTTGGCACCGTTATTCCTCATATTGGCACTAGCAATCGCAGGTTGTTCTGCTGACTCAAAAAGTAAGGCAGCTGATGTAGATACCTCGGTGCAGCAAGTTTCGGGTTCAATTAAATGCACCGATAGCCAAGCCAAGAGTAAGTCTGTTTCTACCACTGGCTCTCCTGGTTCTGTCCTAAAAACTTTTCCCAAGATTTTCACAATTACGACTAACTGCGGAATTATCACAATCGAGCCTTTCGGAGATAAAGCGCCGCTAGCAGTCACATCTTTCGCTCATTTATCTTCTAAAAAGTTTTTCGATAACACAATTTGTCATCGCCTAACCACCGAAGGAATTTATGTACTTCAGTGCGGCGATCCAACCGGAACGGGTGCAGGCCAATCGTTTTACAATTTCGCCGATGAAAACCTTCCAGCTGCGACGACAAATAATTACCCTGCTGGAACGGTGGCAATGGCAAATAGTGGGCCTGGTAGTAATTTCAGTCAGTTCTTCTTGGTTTACAAAGACACAACTTTAGGACCCGACTACACAATCTGGGGAAAAATCACACAAGGCCTAGATATTGTTCAATACATTGCAAAGCAAGGACTTGGTCCAAAGCAAGGAAGCGGTCAACCTGCTAATCCCGGGGATTCTATGCCGAAGAATACGGTAGAGATTATTACTTTTAGATAAGTTAATTTGTATTAACTATTTTAAAAGCTTCAGCGATTCTTCCATCGGCTAATCCACCGAGTCCTGCGTTACGTTGACCCCACTCGCGGAGCATTGTTTCGAGTTCTGCATTATGCGCAGTCTGTGATGCATGCGCACGAAGAGTTGAAAGCTTTAAATCAAAGGTGTCAGTGATATCGACGAAGTGATCAGGGTTGGCAAATCCCATCAGCCATATTTCTAAAACTCTGTGCGGAGCTAGACCTTCTTTTTCCAGTAAGTCTGTAAAGGCAAAAGGATTTCGGGCATCTGGATAAACAGCCTGCACTGTTGCTTCGCCAGCTGCTAAATGATCTGGATGACTTGCACCAATGCGTTCCCAATTGCGTTCTGGTGATTGGCAAACGATGCGATCTGGTTTGACTCGACGGATCTGGCGAACAATATCTTTACGTAATGCAATTGTTGCTTCAAGATGGCCATCTACATAATTCAAAAAAGTAATATCAGTTACGCCGATTACTGCACCTGCTGCACGTTGTTCACGTTGACGGATGGCGGGCATTTCTTCTTTCTTAAACCCAGATTCTTCTCCGCCTTGATCGCCGTTTGTGCAAAAAAGATAAGAAACTTCAATCCCGCCCTTGATCCATTTAGAGATTGTTCCGGATGCTCCAAAATCGGAGTCGTCTGGGTGCGCGTTAACAACGAGTACGCGTTTGATATCTGAATCTGAAATCGGCTCCATGTCGCAGAAGCCTAATAGACTCCGGCGCATGAGTGCGACCGACCCTTTGCTGGAGGGACTTAACCCACAGCAAAAAGCAGCGGTAGTGCACCAGGGTGGTCCACTTCTAGTTGTTGCCGGCGCAGGATCTGGAAAAACTCGAGTACTTACGAGGCGAATTGCATATTTAATGGCCAGGCGCCAAGTCGCTCCATACGAAATATTGGCAATTACTTTCACCAACAAAGCCGCAGGAGAAATGAAAGAGCGCGTGAATGAGCTAGTTGGTAGCGTCGCAAAATCAATGTGGGTTTCAACATTTCACTCATCATGTGTTCGAATGCTTCGCCAAGAAGCCCATCGTCTCGGATATGCCAGCTCATTTAGTATTTACGATTCTGCTGATTCTTTGCGTCTCGTAACAATTGTTGCAAAAGAGCTGAATTTGGATGCAAAGCGATACCCTGCTCGCCAATTTCAGGCGATGATTTCAAATGCAAAGAACGAGTTGCTTGGGCCAGCGGATTACCTGAACGCAGCTTCAAATCAATTCGAACAAGTTGTCGCAGATGTGTATGCCATTTACCAAAAGCGCCTTCAGGCTGCTAACGCGATGGATTTCGATGATCTAATCCTGAAGACAGTGCAGGTACTCCAACAATTTCCGGAAGCAAAAGCGCGATTTAGATCTCGCTTTAAACATATTTTGGTTGATGAGTATCTAGATA
>CAIMUD010000140.1 GCA_903844585.1 uncultured Actinomycetes bacterium
ATACATTTCGCGCGCCGAATATCGTTCATCGTGGGGTTCGCCAACATATAACCCTGCATCACGTTTTCTAGATGAAATTCCAGAAGAGTTAATAGAGTGGCGAAATACAGAAAGGACCACGTTTACAGTTTCGCCTTCTTCACTTCGCAGAACTTCGACAACTCCACCACCTCGAGCAACTGGTAAGAAAAGTTCGGCGATGGTGCTTGAAGTTGGACAGCGTGTGTCACATGACACATTCGGACTTGGCACAGTGGTTGCTGTGGCAGGCGAAGGCGACAAATCTGAGGCCACAATTAACTTCGGGGAGTACGGCGAGAAGCGTTTGCTGCTGCGCTATGCACCTGTTGTAACGCTCTAGGATTACTCCATAACTGAAGGCAGAGCCGGCCGATACATCAAATATGAATTGGAGTGATCCGTGGATCTCTTTGAATATCAAGCACGCGATCTCTTCGAAAAACATGGAGTTCCAGTTCTTGCTGGGGCCGTTGCAACAACTCCAGCAGAAGCTGAATCAGCTGCTACAAAAATTGGTGGCAAAGTCGTCGTAAAGGCTCAAGTAAAAGTTGGTGGCCGCGGAAAAGCTGGCGGAGTAAAGCTTGCAGAAAATGCGACAGATGCTCGAGTTAAAGCAGAAGCAATTCTTGGAATGGATATTAAAGGCCACATTGTTCATAAGGTGATGATTGCAGGGGCTGCTCCAATTGCTGAAGAATATTATTTAGCAATCTTGCTTGACCGATCTAATCGCACCTTCTTAGTAATGGCATCCGTTGCTGGTGGCATGGACATCGAAGAAGTTGCACATAAGACACCAGAAAAACTTGCCAAAGTACCCGTTTCATCCGTTGAAGGTATCTCACTCGCAAAAGCAAAAGAGATTGTTGCTCAAGGTGCATTTCCTGCTGATATCGCTGATCAAGTCGCAGATGTATTGCTAAAGCTTTGGGAAACTTTTCAATCAGAGGATGCAACACTTGTAGAAGTAAACCCTCTGGTTAAAACTTCTGATGGTCGCATCATCGCCCTCGATGGCAAAGTCACTCTCGATGACAATGCTGATTTTCGCCAACCAGACCATGCTGCACTCGTTGATCTTGCTTCAACAAATGCACTAGAAGAAGCGGCAAAAGAGAAGGGCCTTAATTACGTCAAACTAGATAATGGTCAAGTTGGCATTATTGGCAACGGCGCAGGTCTTGTGATGAGCACACTCGATGTTGTCGCATTCGCTGGTGAAAAATATGGCGGAGTACGTCCGGCTAACTTCTTAGATATCGGCGGTGGAGCTTCAGCTGAAGTAATGGCCAATGGACTCTCGATTATTCTCGGCGACCCAGATGTTAAAAGCGTTTTTGTAAATGTTTTTGGTGGAATCACAGCCTGCGATGCAGTTGCAAATGGGATTGTTCAAGCCCTCGAACTTCTCGGAGCCAAGGCGACAAAGCCAATTGTTGTACGCCTTGATGGCAATAACGTTTTAGAAGGTCGGGCAATTCTTAATAAGGCAAACCACCCACTTGTGGAACAAGCCGAAACAATGGATGGTGCAGCATCACGTGCTGCAGAATTGGCGGCGAAGTAATGGCTATCTTTATTAACGATGCAACAAAGCTAATTGTTCAAGGGATGACTGGATCTGAAGGAACAAAACACACACGTCGCATGCTTGCATCAGGCACGAAGGTTGTGGGCGGAGTTACTCCAGGTAAGGGCGGACAAGTTGTAGATATTGATGGGCATCAGCTTCCTGTATTTAATACAGTCGCAGAAGCCATGGCAGCTACGGGAGCAAGCGCTTCAGTTGTGTTTGTTCCACCCAAGTTTGCAAAAGCTGCAGTTATCGATGCAATCGATGCGGCAATGCCTCTTATCGTTGTCATTACCGAAGGCATCCCAGTTCATGACGCCGCACACTTCTATGCCTATGCACTTGAAAAAGGGAAGGTTCAAATTATTGGACCAAACTGTCCGGGTTTAATTAGTCCGGGTAAATCTAATGTTGGAATTATTCCGGCAGATATCACTGGTCCAGGAAAAATTGGCTTAGTTTCTAAATCAGGAACGCTTACATATCAAATGATGTACGAACTTCGCGATATTGGCTTCAGTACTGCAGTTGGAATTGGTGGCGACCCAGTAATTGGTACAACTCATATTGATTGCCTGCGCGCATTTCAAGATGATCCGGAGACAGAAGCTATAGTAATGATTGGTGAAATCGGTGGCGATGCAGAAGAACGTGCAGCGGCATTTATCGCAGAATATGTGACAAAACCGGTTGTTGGTTATGTTGCAGGTTTTACAGCACCTGAGGGGAAAACAATGGGTCATGCCGGTGCAATAGTTTCTGGATCTTCAGGTACTGCCCAAGCAAAGAAGGATGCACTTGAAGCCGCGGGTGTAAAAGTTGGACGAACTCCTAGTGAAACAGCGCAGCTATTGCGCGACGCTCTCGGACGCTAACTTCGATGGTGCAACGCGTCCTCTCGGTCTCGTTCACTCATGTACTTCGCACGCTCGCAGTGTTGCTTCTGCCTCTTTCATTTATTTCACTCATCGCATGGGCGACTGCAGGAAGTACAACAGGAAATACATCTGATCCGATTCGAGCAGCGTTATGGCTTTGGATAGGCGCACACCACATTCCGTTTTCAATGACCATGGCTGGCGGAGTCCCTGGATATCTTTCATATCTTCCAATTGGCGCAGTGCTAATTCCTTTCCTTGCACTTCGTAGTGGGTTTTATCGCGCAATTAACAAATTGCATATGGATTATCACTCCATTGATACCGTACGAATTATCTATGCTTCTATTTATACTGCGTTTTTAACGCTTCTCTCATTTCTAAGTAGTTCATCGGGAGTATCTCCAAAGTGGTATCTCGCACCAATTTTTGGTTTTGTTATTGCATATTCAGCGGCGTTTTCGGCAAGCAGTGGCGCACGCATCTCCCACGGCCTCATTCTTGCAACACAGGCAGTTGCCCTCGCACTTGGCGCTAGTTTTATTTATTTGGGCGTGCTCATTTTGACCCATGTAAAGACGGTCAACAATCTCACTACGGTCTTGCAGCCAGGAATTTTTGGTGGCGTTCTATTATTTCTGCTGAGTATTTTTTATTTACCTAATGCAGCAATCGCTCTCTTTTCCTATTTTCTTGGCACAGGTTTTGCAATCGGAACAGGGACAAATATTTCGCCATTTACTCGCACGATTGATCAGATTCCAGCATTCCCATTAATGGGCGTGATTCCTGAATCGACTTCAAAAGTATCTCTTATTGCAATTGCACTGTTCATCGGCCTTGGGGCGCTGCTTGCGCTGCGCAGTCTTTCCGCTGGCATCAAGGCTCTTTTACAATCTTCTCTCTTATCCATTTTGCTTGTCGCCTTGCTTTCATATTTAGCTAGTGGCGCACTTATTACAGATGCTATGGGATCTGTCGGTGTTTCAATCTGGAAGATGACTCTTGCATTTGCCCTCGAAATCGGAATTGGCGCAACGCTTGTAATTCTCTTACCAGCCATCTTCGAGCGAAATAAGCGTTAAGTGACGTTAAAACGTATCGTCATACTTGCATCAGGTGATGGTTCGTTGGCGCAAGCAATTATTGATTCGTCAGGAATAATTGGCGCGAAAGTTATAGCGGTAGTTACCGATAATCCAAGTGCCTTTGTTTTAGAGAGAGCGGCCAAGGCAGACATCCCGACACAAATTGTTGAAATGAAAGCTGATCGCAAGGCATGGGATACGGATCTCATTGCACTACTTAGAATGCTTGGCGCTGACTTAATTGTGAGCGCTGGATTTATGAGAATTCTCTCGCCAGAGTGTGTGGCTGAATTCAAAATAGTTAATAGCCATCCAGCTCTACTTCCTTTATATCCTGGAGCGCATGCAGTCCGGGATGCTCTTGCTGGTGGAGCAACTCAAACAGGAACAACGATTCATTGGGTTGATAGCGGTGTAGATACTGGCCAGATCATTGCACAAGAGAGCGTTGAAATTACTCCGAGTGATACTGAAGATAGTCTCCACGAACGCATTAAGATTGTCGAACGCCGTCTCTATGTTGAGACGATCAAGAATTTATTACCTACTCTGGAGAGTGCAGATGTCTGATCGTAAAGCCATTCGTCGCGCACTTGTGAGTGTCTATGACAAAGACAGACTCCTAGAACTTGGCAAAGTTTTATCGTTGGCCGGAGTAGAAATACTTTCTACTGGCTCAACGGCCAAGACATTGCAGGCCAACGGAATTGCCGTGACAGAAGTGAGCAGTTACACGGGATTCCCCGAGATTATGGGCGGTAGGGTAAAAACGCTGCATCCAAAAATACACGGTGGAATTCTTGCCGATCAAAATAATCCAGATCACCTTAAAGCAATTTCTGATTTAGAGATTGAGCCTTTTGATTTGGTCGTAATAAACCTCTATCCATTTAAAGAAACTATTGCCTCTGGTGCTGGATTTGACGAGTGCATAGAACAAATTGATATTGGGGGCCCTTCAATGTTGCGCGGCGCCGCAAAAAATCATGGCTCGGTTGCCGTGATCTGCCAAACTTCACAGTACGACCAACTTTTCACAGCAATTAAGAGCGGTGGTTTTACTCACCAAGAGCGCCAACAGCTGGCTATGACTGTTTTTCGCACCACAGCAGAGTACGACCTAACAATTGCAAACTGGCTGGGCAAAAATACTTCTGATTCATTGCCAGATTGGTTTGGTCAGATATTTAATAAGCAGAGTTCGCTTCGCTATGGTGAAAACCCACATCAAGGCGCTGCAATTTACAGCGGTGGCACACCGGGGATTGTTCAGGCCGTTCAATCACATGGCAAGGAAATGTCATTTAATAATTACACAGATGCTGACGCAGCATGGAGAGCAGCGCAGGATCACAGCGATCCTTGCGTTGCAATTATTAAACATGCCAATCCGTGTGGAATTGCAACGGGTAAAGATATTGCCAGCGCTTATGAAAAGGCGCACCTGTGCGATCCAGTTTCGGCATTCGGGGGAGTTGTCGCCGCAAATCGCAAAGTAACACTTGCTATGGCAGAGTCACTTTCAAAAATCTTTACAGAAGTAATCATTGCTCCCGATTACGAACCCGCCGCACTTGAACTACTTAAAGAAAAGCCATCTATCCGAATATTGACTTGTTTGTTTACGAAAATTAATCCGGTAGAGCAGCGTCCAGTATCTGGTGGAGTTTTGCTTCAAGATACTGATCTCATTAATGCAGATGGCGATAGCGTGAAGAATTGGAAACAGGTAACTGGTGGCCAAGTAAGTGCTGCAGAGTTAAGCGATCTCGAATTTGCATGGTGTTCAGTTCGTTCGGTGAAGAGCAATGCAATTTTGCTTGCTAAAGATGGTGCATCAGTAGGAATTGGAATGGGACAGGTAAATAGAGTTGATTCTGCAAAACTTGCAGTAGATCGCGCTGGATTGAGAGTTACAGGAAGCGTTGGAGCATCGGACGCGTTCTTCCCATTTGCCGATGGTCTACAGATACTCATTGATGCCGGCGTGCGAGCAGTAGTTGCGCCGGGTGGAAGCGTTCGCGATGAAGAAGTGATTGCTGCGGCAAAGGCTGCGGGAATTGCGTTGTTTTTCACCGGCACGCGACATTTCTCTCACGCATAGAACTGCAATAAGATTGCAGCCATGAGTGCACAAATCCTTGATGGCAAAGCGTTAGCAGCCACAATCAAAGCGGATTTGTCTATTCGAGTTAGCGCTCTCAAAACTAAATCCATTACACCTGGACTCGGAACCGTTTTAGTTGGCGATGATTCTGGATCTCTTTCTTATGTCTCGGGTAAGCATCGCGATTGTCAAGAAGTTGGCGTTAATTCGATTCGAGTTGATCTACCCACCACAGCAAAAGAGGCAGATGTTTTGGCTGCAATCGCCGATCTAAATTCTGCTAAGGAGTGCTCAGGTTATATTGTTCAGCTTCCGCTTCCACAAGGAATTAATACTCAGAAAATACTGGAAGCAATCGATCCCACCAAAGATGCAGACGGACTTCACCCGATGAATCTCGGAAGACTTGTCGCAGGTTACAAAGGTCCACTGCCGTGTACGCCAAGAGGAATTGTTGCTCTCATCAAGCATTATAAAATTCCACTTAGCGGAGCAGAAGTGGTGGTTATCGGACGGGGGCTTACTGTTGGCCGTCCACTTGGATTGTTGCTCACGCGCAAAGAAGAAAATGCCACTGTCACTTTGACTCACACGGGAACAAAAGAGTTATATTCACACACAAAACGCGCAGATATTGTTATTGCGGCCATCGGAAGTGCACACTTCTTGAAAACAGATGCAATTAAAAAAGGCGCGGCAGTTTTAGATGTAGGAATTTCCCGAACCGATAAAGGACTTCTTGGAGATGTTGATCCAGGAGTTTTAGAAGTTGCTTCATTCTTTGCACCGATGCCAGGAGGCGTTGGCCCAATGACACGCGCAATGCTAATTTCGAATGTGGTGGAAGCATGCGAGAGATAACTTCTACGCAATTGCGCATTGCGTTTTTTGCAATTGCGGGTGGAGTAATTCTTGGAGCGCTCTCACTTGTTCGACTCGGATCTATTTTGATTGCCCTCGGTACTGGTGTGATTGCAATCGCACACTGGAAGAGCGGCAAAGTTGAGCGTTATTTAGCTCTCGGTATCGCCATTGCGCTGCTCGCCCTGGCTATCTCACTACCTCGCGGGCTGTAGAGTTTCTCTTGATGTCAAGAGATATTTAAAGAAAAGGATTTGTGATGGGGAAGAAAGTCACCGTTGTTGGCGCAGGATTCTACGGATCAACAACTGCACTTCGTTTAGCTGAATACAACGTATTCGATACCGTCGTCCTTACAGATATTCTCGAAGGTAAGCCAGAAGGTTTGGCACTTGATATCAACCAATCTCGTTCAATCGAAGGATTTGAAACAAAAATTATTGGCGCAACAACCGGTGCTGATGGAAGTGGTTATGAAGCCACGGCAAATTCGGATGTTGTAATTATTACTGCAGGACTCCCACGTAAACCAGGTATGAGTCGTATGGACCTAATTGGCGTTAACGCTGGAATCGTTCGAGGCGTCGCCGAAAACATCGCTAAGCACTCACCGAAAGCGGTAATTATTGTGGTCTCGAATCCACTTGATGAAATGACTGCGCTTACACAGATTGCTACAAAATTTCCAAAGAATCGCGTAATGGGTCAAGCTGGAATGTTAGACACAGCTCGCTTCACAAACTTTGTTGCAGAAAAACTTGGAGTCAAAGTTTCATCGGTAAAGACGCTCACACTCGGATCACATGGCGACACTATGGTGCCAGTGCCAAGTCGATGCACAGTCGATGGCGTTGCACTTTCAGAGAAGCTTTCACAAGCAGAAATTGATGATTTAGTTGATCGGACTCGCAATGGTGGCGCTGAGGTTGTTGCGCTCCTTAAGACTGGTTCTGCCTACTACGCACCATCTGCGGCAGCAGCGCGTATGGCCAAAGCAGTGATCGAAGATTCAGGTGACGTTATGCCTGTCTGCGCTTGGGTTGATGGTGAATATGGAATTACAGGCGTTTACCTTGGAGTCGAAGCGCAGATTGGTCGCGCTGGGATCGTCAAAGTTGTTGAAACAAAACTTACCGATTCTGAACTTGCAGGTCTTAAGCAAGCAGCAGAAGCTGTACGTGCAAAACAAGCAGATGTACAAACACTTTAAGTTGGAGGAAACATGTCGAAGCTCAAAGTAGTAGGAACAGTCGTCGAACTAGACGGCGACGAGATGACTCGCAT
>CAIMUD010000141.1 GCA_903844585.1 uncultured Actinomycetes bacterium
GAGGACTTGGTTCACGACATAAAGATGAAGCATTTGGTGATTCATACGAACTTCCAAATGATCGCGCTTATGCCGAAACTTGTGCATCGATTGCAAACTTTATGTGGAGCTGGCGTTTATTACTTGTCACAGGTAAGGCTCGATATGCAGATGTAATGGAACTCTCTCTTTACAACATTATTGCTGGCTCTGTTTCAAGCGATGGATGTAAATTCTTCTATTCAAATCCGCTTCAATATCGCACAGGCCATTTCACAGCATTTGATACTGATGCAAGTGAGCGTCTTTCTTGGTACACCTGCTCATGTTGTCCTCCAAATATCGGTCGAATAGTTGCGACTTTGCAGCACTACATCGCATCAGCTACGAATGATGTCTTTGCCCTCCATCTCTATTCTGAAGGTGCAATCAATGCAACCTTGAAGTCGGGCGCAAAAGTTGGTCTCAAGATTTCTACTGAATATCCAAATAACGGAGCAGTAAAAATTGCCGTTACTGAAAATGGAAAGTATGCGTTGCAGTTACGTGTTCCAGAATGGTGCAAGGACTATTCACTTTCCGTCAACGGTACCGCCTCATCTGAAAAACAAAATTCATTGGGATATATAAATATTCAAAAGGACTGGGCTTCAGGAGATGTTATTGATCTTGATCTAAAGATGACTGCAGAATTCCTAATGCCACACCCAAGAATCGATGCTGCTCGTGGTTGTGTCGCATTACGCAAGGGCCCAGTTATTTTTGCAATTGAGCAATCTGACGTACAAGATAAAGGCTACTTTGTCGATGACTTCACCGTAAATCCAAAGGCAACTATAAAAGAAACAAAGATTTCAATTACTGGAATGGGAGAAGTCCCTGCGCTTGAAATATCCGGCCACTTTGAAACCTTCAAAGCGTCGGCAGACTACCCGTATGCAAATCCGCTACCTGTAGATCAATCATCACCCACAAAAGTCACCGCTATTCCATATGCGCAGTGGGGCAATAGAGTGAAAGGTGGAATGAAAGTATGGGTACCAACACAATGAAAAAAGGATTTATAGACGGTCCGGTAAAAGTTCTTAGAAAAGAATTAGTAAAGACTGAACCGATTGGCCTCAATGAGTACAAGCTAACGGATCAATCGTGGCTAGGGGAAAGACAAGTAATCAATGCTGAAAAAACAATCCCCCATCTTAAAGAACAACTAGTTAAGAGTGGTGCTTTAGCTAATCTCCAAAACTATGGAACAAGTAAATTCGAATTCAAAGGGTTATGGTTTGCCGATCACGACATACACAAATCACTAGAGGGTTTCTTCTGGAATCAGAATTATCAAGAGAGTGAAGCTTTTTCAGATTTCATTCAAGTGTGTACTGATGCGCTAAAGAATGCTCAGGAGCCAGATGGGTATCTAAATACTTGGTTCGGTGGGGTGCACCCAGATAAGAAATTTAGTGATTTTGCCTCTGGCCACGAAATGTATAACGCTGGCCATCTGATCCAAGCAGCTGTAGCTCAGAACAGAATTTCTGAAAATGCACCCGTGATGGTGATAGCTAGAAAACTTGCAGACCTTCTTGTAAAGAGTTTTGGTACCCCCCAAACCTTGCAGATGTGTGGACACCCAGAAATAGAAACAGCGCTCATTGAGCTCTATCGTGAGACTGGCGAAAAGAGCTATCTGAACTTAGCTGAACTAATGATTCGCGGTCGCGGATTTAGAAAAATCAAAGATAAGACGAAACAACCATTTATTACCGATGCAGCATATTTACAAGACCACACCCCAGCAACTACTGCTACAACGGCAACTGGCCATGCAGTACGTCAAATTTATCTCAACACTGCTGTTGTTGATCTCTATATGGAAAATGCTGAAAAGGCACTATTGGAAGCCCA
>CAIMUD010000142.1 GCA_903844585.1 uncultured Actinomycetes bacterium
CAAAGTCAACTTATGTACGTAAGCCACCTTATTTTGATGATATGCCAGCAAAGCCAAAGCCTGTCACCGATATAGCAGGGGCCCGCGTACTTGCAATTCTTGGTGATTCAGTCACAACAGATCACATTTCACCGGCTGGAAATATAAAAGTTGATTCGCCAGCAGGGAAGTATTTAGAAGACCATGGAGTGGAGCGCAAGGACTTCAACTCCTATGGATCTCGCCGCGGAAATCACGAAGTAATGATCCGCGGAACATTTGCAAATATCCGTCTGAAGAATTTACTTCTAGATGGCGTTGAAGGTGGATTTACTCGTAACTTCCTAAATGGTGGAGGGCAAGAAACAATTTATGGCGCTTCAATGGCATATCAAAGCGCAGGAGTCCCACTAGTTATTTTGGCTGGCAAAGAGTATGGATCTGGATCTTCACGTGACTGGGCCGCAAAGGGAACTGCACTTCTTGGAGTGCGCGCTGTAATAGCTGAAAGTTTTGAAAGAATTCACCGTTCAAATCTCATTGGTATGGGAGTGCTACCTCTTCAATTCAACGAAGGCGAAAACGCGCAGAGCCTTGGGTTAACCGGGAGTGAAACTTTTGCCATCGAGGGAATTACAGCCCTTAATACTGGGGGAGTACCTAAAGAAGTAAAGGTCCTCGCAGGGGATAAAACATTTACCGCAAAGGTGAGAATCGATACACCCGGTGAGGCTGATTACTACCGCCACGGTGGAATCATGCAATACGTGCTCCGATCTCTGCTCGCGAACTAGCTTCGTACAATCTAGACTTGGGCCATGCTCGAATCCATCAAAGGTCCATCAGACCTTAATAGCTTAGATAGCGTGCAGCTTGCAACGCTCTCGGATGAGATTCGCCAACTATTAATTACTGCAGTCTCAAAGACTGGTGGCCACCTTGGTCCAAACCTTGGCGTTGTTGAGCTAACTATTGCGATCCACAGAACATTTAACTCACCTCGTGATGTTGTTTTATTTGATACGGGCCATCAGTCATATGTCCATAAAATGCTCACCGGCCGAGCAGATCAATTCCAAACACTTCGCCAACGCGGTGGAATTGCAGGTTACCCAAACCGTTCTGAAAGTGAACATGACGTCATCGAAAATTCACACGCATCAACTGCGCTTTCCTGGGCAGATGGAATATCACGAGCTTTTACTCTCAAAGGAGAGCGAGATAGGAGCGTTGTAGTAGTTGTCGGAGATGGTGCACTCACTGGTGGCATGTCATGGGAAGCTCTCAACAATATTGCAGCATCAAATGATCGCAACCTCGTCATTGTCGTTAACGATAACGAACGTTCTTACTCACCAACGATTGGTGGCGTTGCAACATATTTATCTACGCTTCGAATGACTAAAGGTTACGAACGATTCCTAGATTGGGGTAAGGGCGTTCTCGAGAAAACTCCTGTTGTCGGAACCCCCATCTTCGAAACGCTACATGGAATGAAAAAAGGAATTAAGGACATCATCGCTCCGCAAGGAATGTTTGAAGACCTCGGGCTTAAATATCTTGGCCCTATAGATGGCCATGACATTGCAGCGATGGAACGTGCACTCGAGACCGCAAAAAACTTTGGACAACCAGTTCTGGTCCATGCAATCACCGAAAAAGGTCGCGGGTATAAGCCAGCAGTTGCAGATACCGCTGAGAAATTCCACGCAGTCGGAATCCTTGACCCAGAAACTGGCGCTCCTCTTTCAAAGAGTGGGAAAAGTTGGACAAAAGTCTTTGGGCAAGAGCTCGTTGAAATAGGCCGAGAACGCAGCGATGTTGTTGCAATTACTGCAGCGATGCTCGGACCAACAGGACTTGATCAATTTGAAAAGGAGTTCCCAGAGCGCACAATTGACGTGGGTATTGCCGAACAACACGCAGTTACAAGTGCTGCCGGTATGGCATTTGCAGGGCTTCATCCAGTTGTTGCTGTCTATTCAACATTTTTAAACCGTGCAATCGATCAGATCCTCCTTGATGTTGCGCTACATAAAGCGGGCGTCACATTTATATTAGATAGAGCCGGTATCACCGGGGATGATGGACCTTCACACCACGGAATTTGGGATCTTGCGTTATCTGGAATTGTGCCGACCCTTTCGATCGGTGCACCTCGTGACCAATCCAGACTTAAAGAAATTTTACGAGAAGCGCTCGAAGTTAGTGATGCACCAACAGTTGTTCGCTTTCCAAAGGGTGAAGTTCATGCCGATATCCCAGCATTTGAACGCCGAGATGGAATCGATGTTCTTTACCGCGGCGAGAGCGCAGATGTATTACTAGTAAGTGTTGGAGCGATGGCACCGATTGCAGTAGAGGCCGCATCAATGGCATATCGCGAAGGTGTGGAAGTAACTGTTGTCGATCCGCGTTGGGTTAAGCCAGTAAATCCTGCGCTCGCCACAATGGCGCAGAGGTACAAGAGCGTTGTGGTTCTAGAAGATGGCATCAAGCACGGTGGAATTGCCAGTTCTATCTCTGAACTCTTTAGAGAAGACGGCTTAAATGTTCCTATCCATTCAATAGGAATTCCACTGACATTTATTGAACATTCAAAGCGTCAAGAAATCTTTAATGACCTCGGAATCAATGCACAGAGTATCGCGCGCAGCATTGTTGAGTGGAATAGTTCAAGATCAGAAGGTCTAGCCTTCGACATAAGCGAAAGTAGCGAACAAAACCAAAATCGCTAATTAAGCGGCGCTTTTTACGCTCTCGAGCGCAACTTTTGGAGCTGAGTTTGATATGAATGGAATAAGTACTGCTACTACATAGCAACCCCACACAATTAGCTGAGTCCATGAAGTGGTGGTGTCAAAACCTAAGATCCCTCCAAGCATCGCTCCTGGGATTGAATCAGCAGAGATCCAGCGAGTGACATCCCACGCGAAAGAGTCAACGCCAGGTAGCCAGCCGAGTTCTTGGAATTCGTGAACGCCATATGAAAGAACACCGGCGGCAACAACTATGAGAGCTACTCC
>CAIMUD010000143.1 GCA_903844585.1 uncultured Actinomycetes bacterium
CTCATCATCTTCTAAATCATCGAGTAAAAGCGGCTAGATGATTATATGAACCAGCTATTAATCGATCTAGAACTAATTTCACATCAGCAGGTTGAGTCACTTTCAAGATCTTATCGATATCGGCAATATCCTTTTTCTCAACTGCAATACCTGCATCAAGTGCCTTTACAAGCGAAATACTGCCATCAGCAATTAACTTCTTATACAGGGTTGTGAGCGCAGTGTTCTTAAATTTTCCAACAGCCATACCAACCGTCGGATCCACAATTTTGTATGTTTTGAGTAAAGACCTCATCAAATCCATGTGTGTCTGCTCTGCTTTGTTAATGTTGGCAAATTGACGAAGGCCAGTTTTTGCGTAAAGCGTCGTATAGACATCCCGCGCTAATTTCTCCTCTTCAACCATAAAGACCAAAGAGGCCTTTGTGGCCGATGGAAGCGTTGCGGCAACACCTTGTGTAATCGGTCCTAATGCTAAAACAATAACTATCCCCGTGGCCGCGATTTTCATCTTCATTTGAACTCCCAATAAAGGCTTTCACTAGATAATCTAGCAATTTGACGATACCCCCAGGGGTATAGTACAGTCAAGGCAAATAGTGAGTGGAGGCCCTTATGGCTACAAGAAAAGCAACGCATGTGTTGAGCGATGAAGAGCAGATTGCGGCAATTTCTAAACGCGTCAAACGCGCTCAAGGACAGCTTGGTGCCGTGGCAAGAATGCTTGAAGAAGGTCGAAACTGTGATGAGATAGTCAATCAGATGTCAGCGGTAAGCAAGGCGATCAATACCGCTGCCTTCACCCTTATTTCAGCAAGCCTTAAAGAATGCATAGTTGAAGGAAAAACCAACTCTGATGCGGTAACAGAGAAACTTCAAAAACTATTTCTAAGTTTGGCATGACATTGAAGAAAATATTTGCCGTGATAATTGTATCCATGTTTACTCTCACCGCTTGTGGAGTTTCAGGAGGAAAAGTGACTAACCTGAATGCAACAGATTTTGCGTCAAAGATTTCTGATTCATCAGTTACTTTGGTTGATGTACGTACGCCTGGTGAATTTACTTCTGGTCATATTTCTGGTGCTTTAAATATTGACTTTGAGTCTGGTTCATTTGAGCAAGATATTCAAAAACTGGATAAGACCAAGGTTTACGCCGTCTATTGCAGAAGTGGAAATCGTTCAGGTCAAGCAACAAACCTGATGGCCAAAGATGGATTTAAGACAGTGTTTAACTTGAACGGCGGAGTCATTGATTGGATTAATTCAGGACAATCTTTGGTTGCAAATTAAATGAAACGAATTGTGGTAATCGGTGGAGTAGCAGGAGGCATGTCTTTTGCAGCTCGCATGAGACGCCTTGATGAAACTGCTGAAATTATCGTCGTTGAGAAGAGTGGTTTTGTTTCCTATGCAAACTGCGGTCTTCCTTATTACATTGGTGGAATCATCGAGCAGGAGGATTCATTACTTTTACAGACTCCAGAGAGTTTATGGAAGCGCTTCAGACTTGACGTACGTATTGACTCGGAAGCGTTGAGGATTGATGCAGAAGCAAAGCAAGTTGATGTATTGAACCATGCAAGCGGCAGTGAATATTCACTCTCGTATGACTATTTGGTCTTTAGTCCGGGAGCTGCCGCTATACGCCCAAATCTTCCCGGTATTGAACGATCTCTCTCACTTCGCAATGTCGAAGATGTAAAACGTCTTTTTAGTGTTGTTGCTCGTAAGCCGAAAAGCGCAGTAGTCATTGGTGGTGGCTTTATTGGCGTCGAAATGGCAGAAAATCTGCATCGCCGAGGAATCCAGACTTCGATTGTTGAAGCGCAAGACCAAGTATTAATGCCTTTGGATACTGAGATGGTGACCTTTGTCCACGATGAAATTAGAAAACACGGAGTCAGACTTTATCTAGGTTCTGCACTTGCATCTATTTCTCCAACTTCAGTTTCCCTAGTCAATCAGACAGAAATCGAAGCCGAACTTGTAGTTATGGCTATTGGCGTTCGTCCCGAAGTAAGTCTTGCTAAAGCAGCTGGGCTCAAAATCGGTGAGCGTGGTGGTGTGAAGGTTGACCAATTCAATCGCACGAGTAATCAATATATTTATGCGGTTGGCGATGCAGTGGAGAAAATTGACGCGCTAGATCACAACGCTACTTTGGTTCCATTAGCAAATATTGCTAATCGACATGGTCGAATTATTGCTGACCACATTGCGGGTAACACAGTTCATCCAGTAGATGCACAAGGAACAGCAATTGTTAAAGTATTTGATCTTACTGTTGCAACATCTGGCTGGAACGAAAAGAAGCTAACTGCCGCAGGACATGATTTCATTTCTATCCATAGCCATCCCGCATCACATGCTAGTTATTATCCTGGCGCTCAGGGAATGGCTCTCAAACTTCTCGTTGACCCAAAGTCTCATCGCATTCTTGGCGTTCAGGGAGTCGGGATGGAAGGAGTAGATAAAAGAATTGATGTGATCGCAACTGCAATGCGTGGCGGTATCACGGCTCCCGAATTAGCTGATCTTGAACTTGCCTACGCGCCACCATTTGGTTCAGCAAAAGATCCTGTGAACATGCTTGGCTATATGTCTGAGAATGTTCTTTCAGGGATAACTCCCACAGTCCAGTGGAGCGAGGTAGAAGCAAAAGTTGCCGAGGGATACACAATTCTTGACGTGCGAAGTATTAGCGAAGTCGATAAAGGAACTATTCCTGGATCCATAAACATTCCTATCGATGAATTACGTGAACGTCTAGAGGAGATTCCAGAAGGAAATATCCTCGTAACTTGTCAGGTAGGTCAACGTGGCCATGCTGCAACTAGATTGCTAATGGAACTTGGACACGATGCCATAAATCTTGATGGTGGATACATGACGTGGAGTAACTCACCAGCAAACCGAAAAGAAAAGGTAGGAATATAACTATGTGCAGTAGAACAACATGTCGCAAATGCGGTAAAGCGTCTTGGTCTGGTTGCGGGCAGCACGTCGCGCAAGTAATGAAGGGCATTCCAAAGTCTCAGCAGTGTCAAGGACATCAGAATGATCCAAAAGAGCCAGGAATCTTTTCGAAGCTATTTGGAAAGAAAGCCTTGTAATGTGCAGCGCAGTTCGCTGTGACAAATGTGGCAAAGCTACATGGTCTGGCTGTGGGCAGCATATTGAAGAAGCACTTGCTGGATTCACAGATGCAGAAAAGTGTAAGTGCAACAGTGACCTGTCATCTTGGATTCCGAGTAATTGATGGAGACGACTGCAGGTAACTATTGGAGGGATTCTC
>CAIMUD010000144.1 GCA_903844585.1 uncultured Actinomycetes bacterium
CAAAATCAGACTCTGCTGCCTTGAGTAGCAAGAGCTTGCAGGCAAGCAGTTGAGATTGCACTTCAGCATGCACATACTGAGCAAATTTTGAATCCAAGTTACCACTCTGAGTCTGCTTCAAGAGCTCCTCTAGATCACCCTTTTTGATGATGTCGCTCAGGAATTGAAAAGCAAAACCTTGATCATTTTGGATACTAAAGAGCATGGCGCCAATGACAAAAAATGCTGATTGAGTAATAGAACTGATGAGATAGCCCAAGACCATCGCCGATTGCGATGTTGGAGTAGCAAATGGAATGATGCTTTGAACGGTGAATGTCACCGGATACATCAGAATAAATAGAAATCCCAAGAAGAGAAGATTCACCTTTGCGTATCCACGAGCAGTGCTTACATTAGGCAAGATGATGCGATCTAACACAACTACAAGTGTTATCCACGTGATCTGCACTATGGCTGTGGCCCAGAATCCAATTCGGGTGATCTGAACGACCAATGAAAAAGGGAAAGTGAGAATAATTACCGGAATAACAGGAATCTTCTGGTTGGTGAGAGTTCTACGTAGAACAGCTAAGAACCCAGCTCGAATCCACACTAGATTTCCATCTTTCCATCCCGATTGTGAGAGCGGGCGAATATGGGTATCAATGAGTGAATCAATTTCCGATGAGGCTTTTTCTATTTCAGCACGTGATGGCTTACTTCCCACAGTCTTGACTATCATCTCCTGCAAGTGACCAATAATTGTTACCAGCTCACTGGTTGAGCTCTTTGCCACCTCAGGTAGGTTAACGATGCCCTTCTCAAGAACTTCAGTGAGTAATTTCTTCACAGTCTCTTTAAATATCGATCCGTATTGCAAAATAATCGCACCGGCTTGCATCCAATAGAAAACTGCCAAGGTGGAGTTGTAAACACGCTGTGGCACAGGCAGTGAGTCCTGAAGACCCATCAGTGGTGCTACGAGCCCAACTACAGAGCCACGGGCGATTCCCATGAGAATGACCAGTAAAAACTGCTCCGAGAGCTTCTTTACTGATTTTCCATAATAGACAAAGGGATACATGGCGCTGTGGGCAAGAAAACCTAAAAGCATCCAGAGAGCAAGCTCCTTACCCCCAGGAATCTTCGATGGCGTAGTTGCCACAGCCAAAAAGATTGAGAACGGATAGGTCCACATAAAGACGGTGGAGCTCACTAGCTGGGCAGGAAGTAGCCGCACAACCTCTCGGACTTCACTTGCAATTGATTTCTGACTCATGGCGTCTTCACACTCAACGATTCAATTGCCTGCATGCTCTCACCTAAAAGGTTGTTGGCACTTTCAAGGAGTTCTTGCTTACGGTCAGCGCTAATCTCGCCCATACTCTGGGATCCCATCAGGTGTAGCGCCATAGTCACGCCAGTGATCTTTCCTTGCAGTGTTCCAAAGCGAGTTTCGAAGAGAGATTTTTCAATCGCAGCATGACGAATATTTAGAGTACTCAACGCATTACGCAGAGTTGCTCCCTGGAAGTTTGCTCCCTCTAATTCTCGGCTTGTATCGACCAGCAGGGAGGCTATAACTGATGCCACATAGACCCCGTAGACAGATTTGAGTCCTGAGTACCAGGGTGCATATGGATTGTTGAGATGAAAACCAAGTGTGGGTTGAAGTAAGTTAAAGACGTACTGCACAGAAAATGCCCCGAGAAATCCGAGTGGCAGCAAGTATCTGCGAATCTCTGGTCTTGTCTTAATCAGGATTGATATAGGTAAGAGGATTGAGACGATAAAGAGTGCACCAATTACTCCAGCCACCACACCTTTTATTCCGTTTCGCGGAAACTGCCCCGTTGTTGAACCCAAAATCATGACGATAGCTGTCAGGCGGATAGAGATAATCTGTGGAATAAGGTGTGACAAGTAGGAGTTTTGCACTTCAGAGTCATATTGATAAGAAGGCGCTTTGCCTCCACCTTCAAAAACTGCTTTCTGGCGATTGATTGCCTGTGAAATTTCTTGGCTCTGAGCCATGAGCTTACGAAGTTCAACTTCCTCGGTAGCGATACGGCCACCTAACAGCTTTTGAATACCTAAGCGCAGTGCGACTACTTGTGGCATCAATTGCGCTTCAAAGACGGAGAGAACTTCTCGCCTTTTATCTGCCTCAAGCTGACCTAGTTGAGCGTGTTCCTGGTCTAAGACATCTCCAAGAGTATTAAGAGCCTGAGTCTGAATACGCCTGCGATCAATGCTTCCAAAGTAGAAGGCGGTTAGCGCCATGGCACCTGTTGTATAGATGGCAGCAGATGGAATGCGCACCGCTAAATTAATCTCATATCCAAAGGCCCACATCGCATAGAAGGCTGTAAAGAATCCTCGCACTAGCCCTGCTGAACACCAGACGAAGAGACAGCGCATCAAAGGCTGAAGCTCAGTCTTACGGCTACCAAGAAGAACGCTCTGAATAATGAAGAGATAGAGACTTACAACAACTTCTCCAGCAAGTGCAATGGTGACAGCGCGTGTGAGTCCCACACCATTGAGTAATTGCTCACGCTCGATTGATGTAAGAAATCCAAAGGGAAATACCAGAACTACATAGGTTCGTATGGAGACAGCCCAACGGCCAGTTGCTGCATACCTAAACTTTTGTAGTGCAGATTTCACTTCACAACAACCTTGCCCTGCTGCCACATCCGCACAGCCAATACTCGAGGGTTGAAATCCTCATCGCTCTTAATACCTAAGCTTGCAAATGTTCTCTGCACCAGAGTCTCTGTAGCTCGAAGGGATGTCCCACGGTTTCGAGCAATCGCTGCATTGGTAAATCCTTCAGCAAGCAGTAGCAAGATCTCACCCTGCGTAGCACTGATGACAATACGGTCATTGTCCATCTCAGGGCGCACAGCTGCCGATGCTGAATGAGAAATAGATTCTTCAACAGCATGAACAAGCTCAGTAATTGATCCCAGCTCAGATTTGACTAGGTATGTAACCCCAGCAGGAATGGCGACACCATTGGGAATTGCAAGAGCGGGAGACGCATGAGATGTCAGCACTACCTTGCCCACCCACGGATGTTCCTTCTCCACGAACTGCAGCAAGTCAGCCCCGCTAGGACCCACACCAAAGTTCAAATCTGTAATCACCACATGAGGATCAAAGGAAGCCACAAGAGCAATCGCTTCAGCGACAGTCTTTACTGCCTCCACCTGAAAGTTGGCACCCTCAAGAACCTCGCGCAGAAGGTTGAGCGTGAACTCTTCATCTTCTGCCACAAGTACACGTGCATGAAAACCGGTAGACATCGCTGCTCCTAAAGGGGGATAGGCCTTAAGTTTAGGCGTGAGCGGATGTGAAAATAAGCCCTAACTATCGGTTTTTACTTAGACTCAATCAGCTTTTGAACCCAATCAAGATACTTCTTACGCCCGACTTCAGGATCAAGGTTTGCATCAGCAAATACTCTTCCTTTCCTTGCTAAATCAGCAAGTTTTTCTGGCTGCTTACTCAGTTCTTCAATTGATTTCGCCAGCGCGACTGGATCTCCCGCCTCAACCAACTCAGCCACACCATCCAAGAACTTCCATGTTGCACCACCTCGGGGCACAGCAGCAATCACAGGGCGCTCGCTATAGAGATAAGAAGTTAATTTGCTCGGCAAGCTCATCTCCATCTGAGTACTGCGCTCATTGACCAGTAACAAATCAGCTGCAGATAAGAGCGCTGAGTAATCTGCATCAGAGACAGCAGGTAAGACAGCAATTTTGCTTTTACCCACACAGAGAGCCTTTAAGTTGGACTCTTGGTTTCCATGGCCCACCAGATAGATCTTGATTTTTGAAAACCCATTAAGAGCATCTGCGGCCCTCACAACATTTTCAAGGTCTTGCTTTGCCCCCATATTGCCTGTGTGGATCACTACAAAATCATTGGATGACCATCCAAGCTTCATGCGGGCGATACTTCGATCTTTTGGTGTTACAGGATTAGCGGCATAAATGAGAATAGTGCTCACTCTACTTTCTTGAATCCCCATCTTGACTATGACATCACTCATCATTTGCGAAATTGCGACAATCCCTTTGGCGGATGTAAGTATTGATCGCTCAATCCTTGTTACAACTTTCGCGATAAGAAATCCACCCGGAAGGCCAGATTGACTAGCTCCTTGGCCTGCCAAGTCATGCACAACGATTCCAAACGGAATCCCTAATTTCGCAGAGATATTCTTGGCTACCAGCCCTCCGGCCATGGATGAGCCAATTGCTAGCACTAAATCATATTTCTGTGAGTTCACCTTCAACATTGCTCGGCGAAGTGACTTGATTAATGAGAGCTCGAACAGAATTCTGCTGATCAGATTTAAACTCGATGGGACGTAATGAGTCTCTCGAGCAATTCGAATCCCTTCTAAATCTGTCCATTGCAATGGATTGGCTCGGTATGTTGCTGGAATATTCCACCAAGGGTAGTGAGGCACTCCAGTCAAAACTTGAACCGAATAACCAACTGAGTTCAAAGTGACTGCCAAGTCCGTGGCATAGGGGCCAGTTCCAGTTGGCTCAGGCCAGAAGTTAGTAGTTACAAGAAGAACTCGCTTCGCCATTGAACTATTTTGGCGGATCAATCGGGCGAACTTGACCGCCAACCAACATTGAATAATCTGGCAAAGACTTACGAGCCACTTCTCCAGCTGACACTACCGAGCTCTCGCCTATTGTCACTCCAGGCAGAACTTTGGCATCCAAGCAGATCCATGCTCCATCCTTGATAACTATTGGCTCATGAGCGTATTCAAGAGAGATGCTTCGATAATCATGGCTACCAGAACAGATGATGGATCTCTGAGAGATGCAGACGTTGGAACCGATTGTGATCTTTTCATGGTTGATGAACCAAACTTCCTCACCAATCCAGCAGTCATCTCCAATTTTCAACTGCCACGGGAAATGAATGCGGACACCTCGCTTAATGAGTACATTTCGGCCAATTTCACAGCCGAATCGCCTCAGAAAGAAAACTCTAAGTGCCGATAAAGTGAAAACAGATTTGAAAAGGGTGTTTTGTATGACAGACCAAGCCAGAATTCTTGGAAGTGACGGAGGCGTAGAACCCGAACTTTTCGAGAATAATCGTAATTGTCTATGCATAATAGAAGTATATGGCCTGGTGAGTACTATGAACCATGAAAATTTTGTTTGTGTCTACGGCACTTCATAAAGAGTTCGGAGGGCCTCCAAAAGCTGTTGTTGGTGCGGCGACGAGTTTAGCTAGCCTTGGCCATCAGGTGGAAATTATCATATGTGGTCAATCCGAACAGAGCATTTCAGAGAATTCTGAATATTTCGATGCTTTGAATGACAGTGGTGTAGGCATAAGGGTTTTGAAAAGTCGCAAGACAAGTATTTATGGTGGAATCGGTACTCTCGCCGAGAATTTTGAAACGCTTAAAAGAATAAAACGAATTGATGTCATTAGCTTGCACGCTTTATATAATTTCCAGAATTTGGTTGTAGCATCATTCTGCTTAATTACCCGAAAACCATTCACACTTATGCCACATGGATCACTTACAAAATATCAAAGACGCATTCACTTTGTTCGCAAATTGTTCGTAAATCCGATATTTTTTGGACTTGTTTTGAATCGCGCAAAAAGTATATTTGTTGCTACTCAGGTGGAAAAGAATGAAATCAATGTCTCCCTCCAGTCTAATACTAGGGTTGTCGGGCTTGGCATAGTATTGCCGGAAAACTTCTCAACGGTTTTAGAATCTACGACGAATCGAGAATTTTTTGATTTTCTATTTCTGGGAAGAATTGCACCTAAGAAAAGACTTGACCTGGCAATTGATTCCTTTAAACTTTTACCCGACACTATTTTAGAAAGCTCTAGACTAATAATTTGTGGAGATGGAGATCCCAGTTATGTTGATTCAATCAAAAGTAAAGCGGAGAGTCTTTCTGTTTCGGATAGGCTTGTTTTTAGAGGGTGGATTAGTGGGCAGGAAAAATCGGAAGTTCTGATGGATTCAGATTGCTTCTTGCTTACTTCAGAAGATGAGAATTTTGCAATTGCTGCAGCAGAAGCCCTTGCCTCCGGAGTGCCTTGTATTCTCTCGAATCGTGTTGCGTTAGCTGGGATTGTGCATAAACACAGTGCAGGAAAGATTTTTTCAAATTTGACGCCATTAGATGTCGCAGATGCAATGACCGAAATGTTTAATTCAGATAAAATTGAAATGCGTAAGCGAGCAATTCAGGCAAGTTTAGAACTAGACTGGGAATCAGTCATCCTCAAGTGGGATTTTGAATTCAGAACTATTGTCGGTAATGAAAGATGAAAATTGCGTTAGTCACTTTTGATTTTGATACCGAGCGGCGTGGTGGAGTTTCGAGCGTTTTTTTTAGAATATTTGAATCAATCAGAAATGGAATGAACTCAGAAATTGAAATTATCTCATTTTCTAATTCTAGGAGAGATTCCAATTCTATCAACTTTTTTAACCTAAAGACCTATAAGAACAATCGGGTAAGCCGGGATGGATTTTTTCATAGTGCGCCAATAACTAGAATTGGTTCGATTGGTGCAGAATTTGAGTTTATGCGTTATCGGAGACGAAAAGAGCTGACAGAATTCTTTGGTCAATTTGATCTCATCATTGTTGTGACTGGTATTTTGCAGTTTGCAAATGTGATTCCTAGAGTGAGAGTTCCAGTCTTAATTCAATGTGCTACCAGATTGACGTGGGAGCGTAAATCTCAATACAAGGAAATGCCCAAGGCAAAGGAACTACTTCTGAAAATTCAGCTTCCATTATTGGCTTTGCAAGAGAGGCGAGTTCTAGGAATTGACGCTACGGTCCTAGTTGAAAACTCAAGAATGCAAAAATGGGTTCAAACTAGAGCAATGAATGCACCGATTATTTGGTATCCGGGCATTCAACCACGTAAAAGTGAATTGAAGTCCTTGCAGGAACCTCATAAAGCGGGTCACTTTATTTCTGTAGGACGTCTTAATGAGTCCAGAAAAGGATGGAGTCGTTTATTTCACGCATACAAAGCGGCTTATGACATTCACGGTGGGCTACCCGATTTAGTAGTTATAGGTGCCGGATCCTTCTCTGGGGAAACGGAAAAATTACTGACTTCCTTGTTGCCTCGCTACCCAATCAGAGTTTTAGGCAAGCTATCCGACCATGAAAGAGATTTACA